>DASYCS010000091.1:0-7249 GCA_036500025.1 Mesorhizobium sp.
ACCGAGTGGTCTATCCGCTCGTCCGGCCTGCGGCGGCCGCCGCCAAGCTCCACCACCGCAAGCCCGATATTGCGCGTTTCAATGCCGGTGACGAAACCGCTTTCCGTCGCGCGCACCGCAAATTCCACCGCCGCCCGTGGCAGATATTTGTCGGCCCGTTCGATAAAATCCGAAGGTCCGCCCAAGGCAGCCACCATGCGCCCGAACAGCGCCGCCGCGCGGCCGGCTTCCAGCGCCTCGCGGGCGCGGCGCAGCCCGTCCTGATTGGTCGAAACCAATTCCGCCGCCAAAAGCATCTCGGCGGCCAGCGCCAGCGTCACCGCCTCAAGTCGCGGGTCGCGGGTTCGCCCGGTCAGGAAATCGACGGCGTTGCGTACCTCAACCGCGTTGCCCGCGGCGCAAGCCAATGGCTCGTCCATGCCGGTCACCAGCGCGGAGGCCTTCAGCCCCGCGCCATTGGCAATCTCGACCAGACTGGCGGCAAGCGCGGTCGCATCGCGCGATTTCTCCATGAATGCGCCATTGCCGACCTTGACGTCGAGCACCAGCGAGCCAAGCCCGGCTGCCAGCTTCTTCGACAGGATGGAGGCGGTGATCAGCGGCACGGATTCCACCGTCGCCGTCACGTCCCGCACCGCATAGAGCCGCCGGTCCGCCGGCGCGAGATCGACGGTCTGGCCGATGATGGCGAAACCTGTTTCGAGCACGACCTTGCGAAACAGCGTGAGGTCCGGCTGGCTGACATAGCCGGGAATGGCGTCCATCTTGTCCAGCGTTCCGCCGGTATGGCCAAGCCCACGCCCCGAAATCATCGGCACATAGGCGCCGCAACTGGCAACGATGGGCGCCAGCACCAGCGAGACATTGTCGCCGACGCCGCCGGTCGAGTGCTTGTCGGTGACGGGTCCGGGCAGATGCGACCAGTTCAGCACGGACCCTGAGTCCCGCATGGCCAGCGTCAGCGCCACCGCCTCGTCGCGGCTCATGCCGTTGAAGAAGACGGCCATGGCGAAGGCCGCCGCTTGCCCCTCCGACACCGAACCCGAGGTCAAACCGGCGATAAAGGCGGAAACTTCCTCGCTCGACAGCCGCTGGCCGTCGCGTTTTCTGCGGATGATTTCCTGCGCAAGCATCTTCACAATGCCCCGGATTCTCGCGGCCTACCCATCCAGCAGGCCTTCCCGGAAAACATGCCGCAGGATCACCGCCAGCCGCGCGCCGCCGACCGGCGCCATGTCCTTGGTTTCCTGATGCGACAGTTCCGCCCCGGTCATGCCGGCGGCGAGATTGGTGATGATCGAGCACGCGGCGACCCGCAGCCCCAGGAAGCGGGCAAGAATGACCTCCGGCACGGTCGACATGCCGACCGCGTCCGCACCCATCAGCCGCGCCATGCGGATTTCAGCGGGCGTTTCAAAGGACGGCCCGGAAAACCACATATAGACGCCCTTGTGCAGCATCGTGCCGGTTGCCTGCGCAGCCTGCTCGAATGCGGTGCGCATCTGCGCGTCATACGCTTCGGTCAGCCCGACGAAACGGCGCTCGCCTGGCTCGCCGATCAGCGGATTGAGGCCGGAAAAATTGATGTGGTCTTCGACCAGCATGACCGAGCCGGGCAGCATCTGCGGATCGAGCGAGCCGGCGGAATTGGTCACGATCAGCTTTGCGATGCCTATTCCCGCCAACGCTTCGAGCAGCGGGCGCATCGCGGCAGCGTCGCCCTGCTCGTAATAATGGGTGCGGCCTGCCAGCATCAGGATCGGCTTGCCGGCAAATCGCCCCGCCACCATTTCGCCGGCATGGCCACTGACGCTGGCTCGCGGGAAACCCGGCATGTCGGCATAGGCGATCCGCACCGCATCCTCGACCTGCCCGGCCAGCCCGCCAAGGCCGGAGCCGAGCACCAGCGCGGTGGTCGGGGCCAGCCCGTCCAGCCTTTCGACAAGCATGTCGATGGCCTGCTTCATTTCAGGATGTCGCCCTTGAAACCATAGGGCAGGATATCGCCCATGGTCACGGTTTCGACGACGCCGGTCTCGTCGCAGAGATAGAGCCTGGTTGCAGGCCCGCAGAACTCCGCCAGCCGCTGCCGGCAGCCGCCGCAAGGCGTGCAGCGCGCCATGCGCTCGGCGACGACGGCGATCTCCGTGATCTTGCCGCCCCCGCCCATGACGTAGTGGCCGAGCGCGGTGGTTTCCGCACACCACCCTTCGGGATAGGACGCCACCTCGATATTGGCCCCGGCAAAGACTTGTCCGTCTTCGGTTCGCAGCGCCGCGCCCACGGGAAATTTCGAATAAGGCGCATAGGCTTTCGCCATGGCCGCGCGGGCGGCAAGGTATAGGTCGTGCGGCCCAGCGGTCATCAGATCAGCGGTCATCGGTTCAGCGTTCCTTCACATAGGGCACGCCGCCGGCGCGCGGCGGAATGGCCTTGCCTATGAAGCCGGCCAGCAGCACCACCGTCAGCACATAGGGCAGCGCCTGCATGAACTGCACCGGCACCTTGCCGATGAGCGGCAGCGGCGTTCCTTGCAGCCGGATCGACAGCGCGTCGAGGAACCCGAACAGCAGGCAGGCGAACATGACGTTCACCGGCTTCCATTTGGCGAAGATCAGCGCGGCCAGCGCGATATAGCCCTTGCCCGCCGTCATATCCTTCACAAAGCCGCCATTTTGCGCCATCGACAGGTAAGCGCCGGCCAGCCCGGTCAGGATGCCGGTGCAGATCAGCGCGCGATAACGCAGCCACGCCACCGAAATGCCCGCCGTATCGACCGCCGCCGGATTTTCGCCGACGGCGCGCAGCCGCAGGCCAAAGCGGGTGCGAAACAGCACCCACCAGCTTACCGGCACCATCAGGAAGGCGAGATAGACCAGGATGGAATGGCCCGACAGAAGCTCCGAATAGAGCTGCCCGATGACCGGCACGTCCTTGACCGCATCGGCGCCCGGCAGCGTGATGGGCGAAAAGCGCTCGCCCGCGCCCAGCGCCGGCGTCCGCCCGCCTTGCTGGAACCAGGCCTGACCGAGGATGATGGTGGAGCCGGCGGCGATGAAGTTTATGGCGACGCCCGAAACGATCTGGTTGCCGCGATGCGTGATCGAGGCGAAGCCATGCACCAGCGCGAAACCCACCGAAATTAGAACGGCCATTCCAAGGCCGATGAGCGCGGAATGAAACACCGCCGCGGCCGCCGCCCCCGCAAAGGCCCCGGCCAGCATCTTGCCTTCCAGCCCGATGTCGAAAATGCCGGCGCGCTCGGAATAAAGCCCGGCAAGGCTGGCAAACAACAGCGGCACCGAAAGCCGGATCGTCGAATCGAGGGTCTGGACGATGGCGTTGAACATATCCATCTCAGGTCCCCTTGCCCGCTGCGGCCATGCCGACCGATTTCGGGCTGAACGAGGCGAACAGCGCCTGGATCGACGGACGGAACATATGTTCCAGCGCGCCCGCAAACAGGATGACCAGCCCCTGGATGATGACGATCATGTCGCGCGAGATCGCCGGCATTTCGAACGCCAGTTCCGCACCGCCCTGATAGAGCATGCCGAACAGGATGGCAGCCAGGACGATGCCGACCGGATGCGAGCGCCCCATCAGCGCCACCGCGATGCCGACGAAGCCCGCGCCGCCGACGAAATCGATCGCCACATTGTGCTGGTCGCCCATCGTCGGGTTGAGCGCCATCATGCCGGCCAGCGCGCCGGAAATCATCATGGTGACGATGATGATGCGGGTTTCAGAAATACCGGCATACCGCGCCGCCTTGGGCGAAAAGCCGTAGGTTCGCATCTCGTAGCCGAGCCGCGTGCGCCAGATCAGCACCCAGACCAGGAACGCCATCAACAGCGCCAGCAGGAACGAAACGTTCAGCGGCGCCGAACGAACCTTCGCCCCGAACAGTTCGATCACCCAGTTCAGCTTCGGCAACTGCCCGCCTTCAAGGAACAGCCGCGTCTGCGGCGCCTGCGAGGTCAGCGGCTTCAGCGGCCCGACCAGCAGATAGACCATGATCGAGGCTGCGATGAAGTTGAACATGATGGTGGTGATGACGATGTGCGAGCCGCGCCTGGCTTGCAGATAGGCCGGGATCAGCGCCCATAGCGCGCCGACCGCCGCCGAAGCCAAAACGGCCAGCGGAAAGCTCAGCCACCACGGCAGGACGCTGTCGAAGGCGAGGCACACCAGCGCCACGCCAAGGCCGCCAATATAGGCCTGCCCCTCGGTGCCGATATTGAACAGGCCGCAATGCACCGCCACCGCCACCGAAAGCCCGGTGAAGATGAAGGTGGTCGCATAATATAGGGTGAATGCGATGCCCTGCCCGCGCCCGAACGCGCCCTCGACCAGGATGACGGCGGCCCGAAACGGATTCTCGCCGACCAGCAGCACGACGAAGCCGGCAACGATGAAAGCAACCAGCAGATTGAGCAGCGGTATCAGCCCGTAATCCGCCCATCGCGGCAATTTGGCATAGGGCGTGCTCATTCGATCACCTTGCCGGACCAAAAAGCTCTACCAAACTCTTTCCGTCGATAGATGATTTCCAAAATTCACGCCCGCTTTTATTAGCGCCAAATACGATATCGGCAGCAGCCGTCGGAGTATCAAAATCGATATCCTGCGTAAAAACCAGGCGGTCGGGATCTCGGACCAATGCAACAAGCACCCCGGCTTTAATTAAATCATCACGAAGGAGGCGCGCTCGATCCACCATCGGCTGCCCAGTAGTTTTTTGACGGTTACGTAGGGCCTCGGAGCCTTTGTAGATTCTAACTCGCTCGTTTGAGAGCAGCTCGGCGGAAACAGCCAAATCCAGACCAAGTTCGACTTTAAGTTTCATTGCACCGCCTCCTGCCGCTCGACGCCGGCCATCAACAGGCCAAGCTCGCCCTCGCCGGCTTCCGGTCCGCGCTCGCCGACGATGCGGCCGGCAAACATCACCAGGATACGGTCGGACAGCGAGCGGATTTCGTCCAGTTCCACCGAAACGACCAGCACCGCCTTGCCGGCGTCGCGCATGGCGATCAGCCGCTTGTGGATGAATTCGATGGCGCCGACATCGACGCCGCGCGTCGGTTGGCCGACGATCAGCACGCCGGGATCCTGCTCCATCTCGCGTGCCAGCACGATCTTCTGCTGGTTGCCGCCGGAAAAATTGGCGGTCTTCAGCCGGCAGTCGGAAGGGCGGATGTCGTATTTCTCGATCTTTTCTTCGGCGTTAGCGCGGATGGCCTCGATGTTCAGGAACGGGCCGTTCGCATAGCGCGCATCGTTGTGATAGCCGAGAATGGAATTCTCGTTCTCCTCGAAGGCCAGCACCAGCCCGACATGGTGTCGGTCTTCCGGCACATGCGCCAGCCCGCGTTCGCGCAACTCGCCGGGGTCGGCCGCCCCGGTCAGATCGATCGGCCTGCCGTCCAGCATGACGGTGCCGGAAACGGCGCGGTGAATGCCGCAGATCGCCTCGATCAGTTCCGACTGGCCGTTACCGGCGACGCCGGCGATGCCGACGATCTCGCCGGCGCGCACGTCGAAGGAAACGTCGTTCACCATGGTGACGCCGCGCGCGTCCTTCACCGTCAGGTCGGCGACGGCCAGCTTGACTGCACCCGGCCTCGCCTCGCCTTTCTCGACGCGCAGCAGAACGCGCCGCCCGACCATCAGCTCTGCCAGTTCTTCCACCGTGGTCGCCTTGGTCTGGCGTGTGGCGACGATGGTTCCCTGCCGCATCACCGACACCGTATCGGTGATCGCCATGATCTCGCGCAGCTTGTGCGTGATCAGCACCACCGTCTTGCCCTGCTCCTTCAACTGCCGAAGGATGCGGAAAAGGTGGTCCGCCTCGGCCGGCGTCAGCACGCCGGTCGGCTCATCGAGAATGAGGATTTCCGCGCCGCGATACAGCGCCTTGAGAATTTCCACCCGCTGCTGAAGGCCGACCGGCAGTTCCTCGACAATGGCGTCGGGGTCGACTTCCAGCCCGTATTCGCGTTCCAGCCGCCCGAGTTCGGACCTGGCCTTGGCGATGCTTTTCTTCAGCAGCGCATCGCTTTCGGCCCCGAGGATGATGTTTTCCAGCACGGTGAAATTATCGACCAGCATGAAATGCTGGTGCACCATGCCGATGCCGGCGGCGATGGCGTCGTTGGAAGTCTTGATGGTGGCCGGTTGGCCGTTGACGCGTATTTCGCCGCTGTCGGCTTGGTAGAAACCGTAGAGGATCGACATCAGCGTCGATTTGCCGGCGCCGTTCTCCCCGACGATCCCGTGGATGGCGCCCCGCGCGACCTCAAGATTGATCTCGCGGTTGGCCCGAACCGTGCCGAAGCTTTTGTTGATGCCGATCAGCTCGATTGCGGCTTGCGCCATTCAGCAGTTCCACCCTTCAGTCTTGCCTAACACGGGCGCCCGCGCCCTGCCAATTGAGCGCCGACAAAACCCACTCTCGACAAACGCCCGCGCGCTTGTCAATTTCGAACGCGGCTGAAATCATCACTTTCGCAAACCGCAGCTTGAACAACCAATGCTCGCCTGAGCGCATGCAGGGAAATTCCTTAATGACGACCGACCCGGACCGGCTGACGACATTGGAAATTCGTGCCGCCGAGCAGGAAAAATCCCTTGAGGAATTGTCCGAACAGATCGCCAGCCAGTGGAAAGTGATCGAGCGCATGCAGCACAAGCTCAACACGCTGACCGAGCGGTTCCTGGCGCTGGAGGAGCAATCCGCCCCCGACGTGCCCATTACCAAACCACCGCACTGGTGATTGCCGGGAGAAAAGCGCCATGCCTCGTGACAACGACCGAATTGCACGGGCTGGCGACTACATATCGGGCTTGATGAGCGACACCGAGCGCCAACGGGCCGAACGCGACCTTGAGGTCGATCCGGCCTTTCGCGATGCGGTGATGCAGTTGGCCGAGCGGATGCGCCTCTTCGATGGCCCATCCTCGCCCGAGGACGCTGTGGACGATAGCTGGAAGCTGGTTGCCGCCCGCATCGCCGAACTGCCGCAGATGCAGCCCATGGCGATCGAGGCCAACAGCACCAGCCGCCCGGAAGCCAACGACCGGGTCGACCGTTTTGCGCTGTTTTCCAAGAAGCCGGCACACGCCCTGATGATAGGAATCGGCGTAATACTGGCTTTCGCGCTGTGCTACTTCACGATCAAATCCTAAACGCAGGCAGGTCCTGAGCGGCGGGCGCGAGCCGGCGCATCATCAAAAACATCGGTTCGCC
>DASYCS010000092.1:0-2780 GCA_036500025.1 Mesorhizobium sp.
CATAAACGACCCACCTAGCCGCTCCATCTGCTTGTCATCCAGCCCGGCGCCCTTGGTAAAATCGCCGCTCTCGTCCATGCGGCCCTTGCCGAGCAGATCGCGCACGCCTTCCGCGCCGACCTTATCTAGCTTGTCGATGGCGCGCAGCACGGTCAGGCGGCGGCCAGCATTGTCGTCGCCGCCAAGGCCGATGGCCTCAAGCACACCGTCCAGCACCTTGCGGTTGTTGACGCGGATGACGTAGTCGCCGCGCGCAATGCCCAGCGCTTCCATCACGTCAGCCATCATCATCGCCATTTCGGCGTCCGCCGCGACGCCCGGCGTGCCGACCGTGTCGGCATCGAACTGCATGAACTGGCGGAAGCGGCCCGGACCGGGCTTCTCGTTGCGGAACACCCAGCCGGCGCGATAGGAACGGAAGGGTTTTGGCAAACGGTCGTAGTTTTCGGCGACGAAGCGCGCCATCGGTGCGGTCAGGTCATAGCGCAGCGACAGCCACTCTCCCTGTTTTCCAGCCGTATCGCCTTCCGCCGCCTCTTGGCCCTCATCGTCCCGGAACGAAAAAACGCCGGCGTTCGGGCGGTCCTGGTCGGGCAGGAATTTGCCCAGCGCGTCGGTATATTCGATCAAGGGCTGGTCGGCCGGCTCGAAGCCGTAAAGCTCGTAGACCTCGCGGATTTTCGCCATCATCCGGTCGACGGCGCGGATATCCTCGGCGCTGCGGTCCACGAAGCCGCGCGGCTGGCGCGCCTTCATCTTTTCCGATTTGTCGGCCATGGTATCCGTCGCTTTTCAGGCTGCTGCCGGGCTAAAATATCTATGCCGCGCGTCCTAAACCAGGAAGGCCGGGGCGGCAAGGGTTTGGCGGCGATGAACCGGCTATGCGGGCCGCTTGAACGCCTTGCGCAGCACTTCCACCTCATCGCGGCAGACGCAGCCTTCGAGATGATCATTGACCAGCCCCATCGCCTGCATGAAGGCATAAACCGTGGTCGGGCCGACAAAGCTCCAGCCGCGCTTTTTCAGCTCCTTCGACAGCCGCACCGATACCGCCGTGGTCGGGTTGGCGCGCAGATGAGCGAGATCCATCACTTCCGGGCGTTCCTGTGGCCCCGGCTCGAACCGCCAGAACCACGCACCGAGCGAGCCGGCCTCGTCGGCCATTTCGCGGGCGCGTTTGGCGTTGTTGATGGTGGAAACGATCTTGCCGCGATGGCGGATGATGCCGGCATTGCCGACGAGGCGCTCGACATCGGCATCGGTAAACTTGGCCACCCGGTCGAAATCGAAGCCGTCAAAGGCTTCGCGGAAATTCTCGCGCTTGCGCAGGATGGTCAGCCACGACAGGCCGGACTGGAAGCCTTCGAGGCAAATCTTTTCGAACAGCCTGGTGTCGTCGGCCACGGGCCGGCCCCATTCATGGTCGTGATAATGCAGGTAATCCGGCAGATTGCCGTGCCAGAAGCAGCGCTTCGCGCCATCGGGGCCGGCGAGAAGGCCAGTGTTTTCGTCTGCCATGGTGCAAAATCCCAATCGTTAATGTGGCGCGCAGCCGCTTTACCGGGGCTTTACCAGATTCCTGAACCCGTCGGTAACCACACCGGAAAGTTTACTGACAATATCGCATTTTAAGTATTTCGATTCACGTTTCGGTCGCAGCTGCGGACCGATGATCGTGCAAACCGGGCGGGAAGCCACCCGGTTCCTGTGACGATCAGTTCGAGAGTGCGTCCCGATGAAACTGCTTCTACTGCCCATGCTTGGCGCGGCAATGCTTGCCTTAAGCGCCACCGCCTCCATCGCCGACGACCGCTACGCGGAGCGGCCGCCGGTAACGGTCAGCCCGGACCTGTCGGCGCCGTGGGTCATCCAGCTTGGCGGGCAGCCGGAAGCCGCAGCGCGGAGCCGTGAAACGCCACAGCCGGCGCGCCGGCAACGGCGTGAAGTGCAGCCCATCGACCAGGTTCAGGTGCAGCCCGACCGCGTGCGCACCGCAGCCGTGCAGGCGCCGGCCCGCAAGCTCGCCGGCCACCGGCCGATGGACCCGATATATTTGCCGCAGGAAGTCGCCTATCAGGGTGGGCAGAAGCCCGGCACCATCATCATCGATACGACCAAGAATTTCCTCTATCTCGTCCAGAAGGACGGCAAGGCGCGGCGCTACGGCGTCGGCACCGGCAAGCCCGGCTTCGAATGGGCCGGCACCCACAAGATCACCCAGAAGCGCGAATGGCCCGATTGGCGGCCGCCAGCCGAAATGATCGCGCGCGAAGCAGCCAGAGGGCGCTCCCTGCCGGCGCACATGGAAGGCGGCATCGAAAACCCGCTTGGCGCGCGGGCCATGTATCTCGGATCGACGCTTTACCGCATCCACGGCACCAACCAGCCATGGACTATCGGCGGCTCGGTGTCTTCGGGCTGCATCCGGATGCGAAACCAGGACGTGGTCGATCTCTACGAGCGCGTGCCGGTTGGCACCAGCGTCGTGGTGATGTAGCGTTTCAAGGCAATAACGGGGGACGGGCCGTGTGGGGACATGGCCGGTCGAAAAAAAGGGCAGCGCCGCTTCGGTTGCGCTGCCCTTTTTCGTTGTCCGGGGTTGGCTACGGGTCGGGGTCCTTGCCGCGTACTCGCCTAAACATTTCGAAAGCCGCCTTTCGGTCGCATCGAGAGTAACGCGGTTCGCTTTCACGAGGGTAATGGCTCCGCGCTCCTGCTACGCCATTGCTGAAACCACAGGCGAAGGCTTTGCCATGTCCGACGATACGCGCGACCTCAAA
>DASYCS010000093.1:0-16133 GCA_036500025.1 Mesorhizobium sp.
AGAGATTGCCGAGCGCGCCCGACGCCAGCAGCACGATTTCGCCCGCTGCGCCGTAAAGCGAGCGCGCCGCCGCGATCTCCGAACCGATCAAAAGGCCGGACAGGCGCGGTGCGCCCTGCCGCTTTTCCTCGAAGCCGAGCAGTTGCGCGGCGCGGATGGAAAACAGGCCTGACAGCGCCCTGCCGGCATCATCCAGCACCGAAACCAGCGCCGCGCGAAAGCCGGGATCGCTGGCAAGCGGCGCCGCGCCCGCCTCCACCGAATGCGCCAGCACCGATTGCGCGCCGATGAGCGAGAACAGTTCGCCGGTCATGAAGGTGGCAAAGCCGGTAACGGCCCCTTGCCTGACCGAAACCCACTTGCAATGGGTGCCGGGCATGCAGACCAGCCCGGTGAAATCATCGGTGATGGAACCGAGCAACTGCGTTTCCTCGCCGCGCATGACATTTGGCGCATCGGCCTCCATTTGCGCGATGCCGGGCAGGATGCGGATATCGCGCCCTGCCACCGGTACGCGGATGGCGCGCTCGTGCAACTCGCCGAGCCGCGTCGGCGCATGCACATAGGCTGCCTCGACCCAGCCTTGACGCGCGCCGGCCATGCCGCAGATGAGGACGGGCAGGCCATCCGGCGCGCCGACTTCGGCCAGGTGACGGTCGAGCACCGGCTGGAAGCCTGATTTTTGGCAGGAAAGCATGCCCTCGCCGCTGCGGCTGGCGGCCAGCGGCGCGCCATCGCCGCCCATCACCCACAGCCGGAAACTGCTGGTGCCCCAATCGACGCCGACGAAGGATGCGCTGGAAAGATCAGCCATGCTTTTCCCAATCAACCCGCAAACTTCGCACGCGGCAGGCCCGATACGCCGGGGCGCAGCGAAAACAGGCCGCCCTGCTGCGGATAGCGCGCCAGCGTCTCCGCATCGACGCCCCGCCGCGATGTCGTCACGTAAAGCGTGGCGAGGTCGGGGCCGCCAAAGGCGCAGGAGGTGACGCGCGAGGCCGGGATCGGCACCACGCGGTCGACCGTCCCGTCCGGCGCGAACCGCATCAGGCCGTGGCCCTCCCAGCGCGCGCTCCACAGATAGCCTTGCGCATCCACCGCATTGCCGTCCGGGTCGCCCATGTCCTTCACGTCGCTGAACACGCGCCGGTTGCCGACCGTGCCGGGCTCCAGGTCGAAATCGTAGGCGAAGATCGTCTGCGTCATTGAATCGACGACATAGAGCGTGCGGGAATCCGGGCTCCAGGCGACGCCGTTGGTGATGCCGATGCCGCTTATCACCTCGGTGGCCTTGAGGTGGGCCTCGATCCGCCATAGCGATCCAGTTGCGCTTTCCACCGGAATTTCGGAACCGTCCGGCGCGAAATTGTTCTGCATGGTGCCGATCCAGAACCGGCCGGAAGCATCCGGTGCGCCATCATTGCTGCGGTTGGCCGGCTTGTGCGCCTCGGGCGCGGCGACGCGCTGCAATTGCGGTCTGGCCGGATCGAAGAAGCCGAGGCCGCTTTGCGAGGCGACCAGCAGCGTGCCGTCGCCGCGCTTTGCCAGCGCGCTGATCATTTCCGGCATCGGCCAGCTGTCGTGGCGGCCGGTTGCCGGCGTCAGGCGGTGCAGGGCGGAAGGCATGGCGATATCCACCCAATAGAGCGCGCCTTCGTCGGGACACCAGAAAGCGCCCTCGCCCAGCTTGTCATGGCTGTCGACCACGCAGGCGACTTCATGTTCGACGATCCGATATCCGCTCATCTGCCCTGCTCTTCCTGTCGAAAATCACTTGAATGGCGCAGCCCCGCCTTCGGGCAACGCCGGTTTTCCTTACGTCTTTTGCGCCTCAGTGCGACCCTTTCAGGGTCTGGACGATACGCTCCTTGCCCTCCAGGATGACCCAGACCACCGCATCGGCGGCTTCCTGCTGGTTCTTCGCCTCGATGGCCTCGACGATCCGCCGGTGTTCGCCGGCGGCCTTGGCTTGCCTGGCCGCATCGCCATGGGGCGAGCTTACGCGAAAGCTTGTCACCAGCGCGGCTTCCGTCAGCGCGCCGACCGAATACATGAACGGGTTTTTCGACGCTTCAAGCAGCGCCATGTGGAAATCGAGATCGGCCAGCGCGAACGCCTCCATCGAGGTCGCCACCGTCATCGCGTCGGCCTGCTCGTGCATGCGGGCGATATGGGCGGGGTCGGCGCGCATGCAGGCCAGCTGCGCCGCATAGGGTTCGAACGAAAGGCGCATCTCGGCTAGATGGCTCAGGAAATCGACATCGGCCCCGTTTTCGAGGTGCCAGCGCAGAATGTCGGAATCGAAATAGTTCCAGCTCGAACGCGCCGTGACGCGGGTGCCGATGCGGGCGCGCGCCACGATCATGCCCTTGGCGGCCAGCGTCTTCATCGCCTCGCGCACGACAGTGCGCGAAACGTTGAACCGCGCCTCAAGCTCGGCGTCGCCCGGCAGGATGGAGCCTTGCCCGTATTCGCCCGAAACGATCGCCTTGCCGATGCCGTCAACCACGAAAGCATGGCTGGTGCGGATGCGCCCTCCGGAAATCGCGGCCTTCAGCATGGCCTCAATGCGCTCCGGGCGCGCGCATGCGACGGCCGGTCAGGCCGACCAGCAGCTTTTGCAGCATGATGAAGCCGAGCAGCAGCGCGCCGATGACGATCTTCGTCCACCAGCTGGAAAGCGTGCCGTCGAAGGTGATGTAGGTCTGGATCAGGCCCATGATGAGCACGCCGACGAGCGTGCCGGCGACGAAGCCGCTGCCGCCGCTAAGCAAGGTGCCGCCGATGACGACGGCGGCGATGGCGTCCAGCTCGACGCCGACTGTCGCCAGCGAATAGCCGGCCGACGTATAGAATGAAAAGACAATTCCCGATAACCCTGCCAAGAACCCCGACAAAGCATAGATGAGGATGGTGGTGCGGGCAATCGGAACCCCCATCAGCCGGGCCGTCTGCACGCCGCCGCCGAGCGCGAAGACATTGGCGCCGAAACGGGTGCGGTGCGCCAGGACGACGCCGGCGAGCACCACCACCAGCATCATCGCGCCGATCAGCGTCAGCCTGCCTTTGCCGGGCATCAGCCAGTAGGCGTTCTGCGCCCACTCGTAGAAGGGGTGCGCGATGGGCACGGAATCCACCGACAGCACATAGGCCATGCCGCGCGCCAGGAACATGCCGGCCAGCGTGACGATGAAGGGCGGCATTTGCAGCACATGGATGATCAGCCCCATGGCCGCGCCGAACAGCGTGGTGATGGCCAGCAGCAGCACGAAGACGACGAGCGGATGCAGCCCGGTATCGCGCAGCACCACGGCGATGAAGACGCCGGAGAAGGCGATGACCGAGCCGACCGACAGGTCGATGCCGCCCGACAGGATAACGAAGGTCATGCCGACCGCGACGATCCCCAGAAAGGCGTTGTCGGTCAACAGATTGCCGGCGACGCGGGTGGAAAGCATGGCCGGGAACTGCATGTAGCAGACCGCATAGGCCAGGATGAAGATGAGGACGGTGGCGAAGAAAGGCAAAAGGCGAGCGTTCATGAAAGCCTGGCTCCCTTGCGCAACAACAGGCGGCTGCCTTGCAGGGCCGGCGACTGCACGAGGAGGATGGCCAGCACGATGCAGGCCTTGATGACGAGGTTGAATTCCGGCGGGAAGCCGGCGACGAGGATGCCGGTGTTGACCGCCTGGATGATGACCGCGCCGAACAGCGCGGCGACCAGCGAGAAGCGCCCGCCAAGCAGCGAATTGCCGCCGATGACGACGGCCAGAATGGCGTCCAGTTCGAGGAACAGCCCGGCATTGTTGGCGTCGGCGCCGCGAATGTCGGCGGTGACGATGATCCCGGCCAACGCCGCGCACAGGCCGGAGACCATGTAGACGGTGACCACCAGCAGGCGGGCATTGACGCCGGCCAGCATGCTGGCGCGCCGGTTGACGCCGACCGCCTCGATCAGCATGCCAAGTGCGGTGCGCCGCACCAGAAGCACGATCAGCGCGCCCATCGCCAGCCAGATGACCACCGGCGTCGGCAGGCCAAGCAGCGTACCCGAACCGAGAAAGGCGAGGCCTTCATCGCTGAAGGTGAGGATGGTGCCTTCGGTGATGAGCTGCGCGATGCCGCGCCCGGCCACCATCAGGATCAGCGTGGCGACAATGGGCTGGATGCCGAGTACGGCGACCAGCAGGCCGTTCCACAGGCCGCAGGCAAGGCCGGCGCCCAGCGCCAGCGCCAGCGTGGCGGCCAGGCCGTAGCCGGCGGTGATGGCGGCAGCCGAAACCGCGCCGCAAATGGCCATGACCGCGCCGACCGACAGGTCGATGCCGCCGGTGGCGATGACCAGCGTCATGCCGATGGCCAGCAGCGCCACTGGCGCACCCCGGTTCAAAATGTCGATCGGGCTGCCATAAAGGCGGCCATTGGCCATCGATATCTCGAAGAATCCGGGGAAAACCATGCCGATCATCGCCAGTACGACCGCCAGCGTGACCAGTTGCGGCGCGATGCGCCGGAGGAAACGGACCGCCCCGCCCTTCACGACGCAGCCTGCCCGGTTGCGGTGGCGCCATGCTGGGTGGCTATCGCCTGGACGATGCTTTCGCTGGTGATCGCCTCGCCCATCAGTTCCGCGACATGGGCGCGGTCGCGCACCACCACCACGCGGTGGCTGTAGGCGACAAGTTCGTCCAGCTCCGAGGAAATCACCAGCAGCGACATGCCGCCGGTGCAAAGCTCCTCGATCATGCGGATGATCTCGGCATGCGCGCCGACATCGATGCCGCGCGTCGGCTCGTCGAGGATCAGGAATTGCGGATTGGTCGCCAGCCAGCGCGCCAGAAGCACCTTTTGCTGGTTGCCGCCGGAAAGCTGGCCGACCGGCTTTTCCATGTCCGAAGTGCGGATATCGAGCCGGCGGATATAGTCTTGCGCCAGTTCGCGCTGGCGGCGCAGCGATACCGGCCGCATCCAGCCGGTGCGCGCCTGAAGCGCCAGCGCGATGTTTTCGCGCACGCCCATGTCGCCGATGATGCCGCTGGTCTTGCGGTCTTCCGGCGAGAAGCCGAAGCCGGCGGCAACCGCGTCGCGCGGCGAGGCCAGCCGCAACGCCTTGCCGTCCATGCTGACGGTTCCGCTATCCATCGGAGCCGCGCCGAACATCAGCTCCACCGTTTCGGTGCGGCCCGAACCGAGCAGGCCGGCGACGCCGATAACCTCGCCGCGCTGGATGGCGAGGTCGAACGGGCTGATGGCGCCGCGCCGCCCGGTGCCGGAAAAACGCAGCCGCGGCTCGGTGGAATAATCGATGCCGGTGCGGCCATGGTGGCGGGTTTCCTCGGCCAGTTCGCGGCCCAGCATCAAATTGACCAGTTGCAGGCGGTCGAGGGCGGCGACATCGCGCACGCCGACCAGCTTGCCGTTGCGCAGCACGGTGATGCGGTCCGAAATCTCGAATACCTGGTCGAGGAAATGCGAGATGAAGACGATGCCCAGCCCCTTTTCGCGCAGGCCGCGCACGACGTCGAACAGCATGCGCACCTCATCGCGGTCGAGGCTGGCGGTCGGTTCGTCGAGGATGAGCACGCTGCCCGACAGCGAAACGGCGCGCGCAATGGCGACAATCTGCTGGATGGCGACGGAATAGCTGTCGAGATTGCGCGTCACGTCGAGCGACAGGCCGTACTGCGCCAGCATCTCGCGCGCCTGGCTGTTCATCGCCTTGCGCGAAACCAGTCCGAAGCGGCAGGGCTGCCGGCCCAGCATCAGGTTTTCAGCGACCGTCAGGTTGGGAAGCAGGTTGACTTCCTGATAGACGGTGCCGATGCCAAGCTGCTGCGCGTGCAGCGTATCGCGCGGATCGATCGAGCGTCCGTCGAGGACGATATCGCCGCCATCGCGGCGGATCGCGCCGGTGAGGCACTTTATCAGCGTCGATTTTCCTGCGCCGTTCTCGCCCAGCAGGGCGTGGACCTCGCCGGCGCGCAGATCGAAATCAACGCCGTCGAGCGCCTTGGTGCCGGGAAAGGATTTCGTCAGCGCGCGGGCGCTGAGCAGGGTCTGGCCTTCGCCTGGCGTCACGACATGCTCCGATGCGACTGGAGTTCGTTGGCGGCAATGGCCGGCAGCGCAAGCCGCCGGCCAATAGGCTGCATCAGTAGCCGAGGCCCTTCTTCAGCTCGTACACCGCCTTGGGATCGTCCTTCTGGGTGTAGAGCTTGGATTCGGTCTGGATGAATTTCGGCGGAACGGTGCCGTTGTCCTTATAGGCCTTCAGCGCGTCGAAGGCGGGACCGGCCATGTTCGGCGTCAGTTCGACCGTCGCATTGGCCTCGCCCGCCGCCATCGCCTGGAAGATATCCGGGATCGAATCGACGGAGATGACCTTGATGTCGGTGCCGGGCTTGAGGCCCGCTTCCTTGATCGCCTGGATGGCGCCGATGGCCATGTCGTCATTATGGGCGTAGAGCGCGCAGATGTTCTTGCCGCCGTCCTCCGCCTTGAGGAAGCTTTCCATCACTTCCTTGCCCTTGGCGCGGGTGAAGTCGCCCGTCTGGCTGCGGATGATCTTGAGGTTGGCGTGGCCGGCGATGGCCTCCTCGAAGCCCTTCTTGCGGTCGATGGCCGGCGAGGAACCGGTGGTGCCCTGCAATTCGACGATGTTGCATTCCTTGCTGCCTTCATCATCGACCAGCCACTGGCCGGCGACCTTGCCCTCATGCACGAGATCGGAGCCGATCGCGGTCAAATAAAGGTCGGGCGAGGAATCGACCATGCGGTCGAGCAGGACGACCGGAATGTTGGCTTCCTTGGCTTCCTTCAGCACGGCGTCCCAGCCGGTCGCGACGACCGGAGCGAGCAGGATGGCGTCGACGCCCTGCGCAACGAAGGAACGGATCGCCTTGATCTGGTTTTCCTGCTTCTGCTGGGCGTCGGCGAATTTGAGGTCGATGCCGCGCTTTTCGGCTTCCTGCTTGGTCAGCGTGGTTTCCGCCGCGCGCCAGCCGGATTCCGAACCGATTTGCGCGAAGCCGACCGTCTCGGCCAGGGCCGCGGACGTGAACAGGGTAATCGACGCGAGCAGGCTCGCGCCAAGCAATTTCCTAGCAGTCATGAACTCCTCCCGAAGTAAGGGCAGGTGTGCCCTGCCCAAGAAAAAATCATACAGTATGATATTTGTAAACAGCCGACCCCGAAATTTTCCCGGACGCGGGTTTTCTTGCCCGAACGATTGCGATGCGGTGCACCACCGCATGCAGCACCCCGCGTGCCATATTGACTTGCGCCCGCCGGTGTGGAGGCTGGATTTGGCCCAACCAATGGAAATTCCTCGATGATCTCCGCAAAGACCGCTGCCGACACGTTCAACCACCCTGTGCGCGCGATGGCGGGCCGCGATCCGCATGAGACGCATCGCGTCTCGACGCCGCTCGAACTGCTGTTCGACCTGACTTTCGCCACCGCGTTCGGATTTGCCGCCTCGCAGCTGGCCCACGCATTGGCGGCGGGCCATTACACGGCCGCGCTGATCGGCTTCGGCTTCGCCACCTTCGCCATCTGCTGGGCATGGATCAATTTTTCATGGTTCGCTTCGGCCTACGATACCGACGACTGGGTGTTCCGCGTCGTTACCATGGTGCAGATGACCGGCGTGCTGGTGCTGGCGATCGGGCTGCCGCGCATGTTCGCCTCGGTCGAGCACGGGGAATATCTCGACAATTCGGTCATGGTGTTGGGCTATGTCATCATGCGCCTGGCCATGGTGTTCCAATGGCTGCGCGCGGCCCGGCAGGACCCTGTGCGCCACCGCGTCTGCCTCACTTATGCAATCGCCATATCGATCGCGCAGCTTGGCTGGCTGATGCAGATCTTTTCCAGCTTTTCCGTCGGCGCGAGCATAATCCTTGGCGGCATTCTCGCCCTCATCGAATTGTCCGGCCCCGTCATCGCCGAGCGCAAGGATGGCGGCACGCCGTGGCACGCCCATCACATCGCCGAACGCTACAGCCTGTTTGCCATCATCGCGCTTGGCGAAGGCATCATCGGCACGGTGGCGGCGCTGTCGGCGGCGGTGGAGGAACAGGGCTGGAGCCTCGACGCCGCCCTGGTCTGCATCGCCGGCGTCGGGCTGACCTTCGGCATCTGGTGGGTCTACCACCTGCTGCCTTCCGCGCAGGTTCTGCACGCCAACCGCACCAGGTCCTTCATATGGGGATATGGCCAGATGGTCATCATCGCGGCCATCGTCGCCACCGGCGCGGGACTTCATGTCGCCGCCTATTTCATCGAGCACAAAGCCGCGATCGGCCCGCTGGCCACGGTGCTGTGCGTCGCCGTGCCTGTCGCGGTTTTCCTGGTCGGCGTCTATGCACTCTACTATCATCTCGTGCGCCATTTCGACCGGCTGCACACATGGCTGCTGCTCGGCACCGCAGCGGTCGTGGTGCTCGCCGTCCTTGCCGCGCTTGCAGGCGTCGACATGGCCGTCTGCCTCGTCATCCTGATGCTGGCGCCGGCCGTCTCCGTGGTCGGCTACGAAATGCAGGGGCACCACCACACCGAGGGCGTGCTGGCCGCAAAATAGAGCCGTCAGCGCAGCCGCGAGCGGATCTGCTCGTGGACGACGCGCGAGGCCGGCGTCAGCGGGCGGTGGGCGGGCCGAAGCAACGAATAGGGCGCGACGACGAGGTCGTCGGCCACCGGCAGCGTGGCGATGACGGAACCCAGCCCCTCGCCGCTGCCGAAGAAGGTGGCGGCGGCGCGGGCAACCGGTGAAATGGCGTTGGATTGCGCGATCAGCGCCAGCGTCATCAGCATGGAGGAGGTGCTGATGACACGCGCCGGCAGCGCAATGCCGCGTTCCATCAGATAGGTTTCGACCGTCTGGCGCATCAGCCCGCCAAGCGGCTGCAACACCCAGTCGAACTCGACGCATTCGGCAAGGCTCGGACTGTCGCGCCGCATCAGCGGATGGCCCTGCCTGACGATCAGGCCGACAGGCTCCGGGCCGATCGGATCGGCGATGAAGGCGTTGCGGTCGACATCGACCGGCACCCGGCCGATGTAAAGGTCAAGTTCGTCTGTCAGCATCAGCGGCGCCAGCCGGTCGCTGGTATCGACCACCACATGGACATTGATGCGCGGATGGGTGACGCGGATTTGCCGCAGCACCGGCAGCACATGCTCCATGGCCGCGCCCGTCACCGCCCCGATGGCGACGAAGCCCCGGCGGCCGGCATCCATGTCCTCGATCTCGCGCGCGGCGGCGTCGAGGTCGCCCAGCATGCGCCGCGCCAGCGTCGCGAAAAACTCGCCCGCCTCGGTGAATTCGACGCCGCGCGCATGACGCCGGTAGAGCGCGGTTCCCGATATCCGCTCGGCTTCGGCCAGCAGGCGCGAGGCGCCCGGCTGCGAAATGCCGAGGCTGGCGGCGGCCGCGCTGATCTGCCCGGTTTTGGCCAGCGTGCCGAGAAGGCGCAGATGGCTGAGCTTGAGGCCCCGCCGCAGCAGCCTGTCGGACCCGGATTCCTGCATCGCCTTCTCCCTCTCGCCGAACCATCATACCTGGAATGATATATCTAAACGAAATAATTGTATTTGACGCACATATCACCACGGAATAGGCCAATCGCGTGCCGGCCATGAGTTTCCGGCTACCAGGGAGGAATTCATGCGATCGCTTCTACTTGCTCTGGGCACGGCTGCCCTCGGCGCGCTACTCATTTCGTCGTCCGCCCAGGCGCAGGACAAGGGCCTCGTCGGCATCGCCATGCCGACCAAGTCGAGCCTGCGCTGGATCAACGACGGCGACAGCCTCAAGAAGTCGCTTGAGGAAAAGGGTTACACCGTCGACCTGCAATATGCAGAAGACGACATCCCCAACCAGCTCGCGCAGATCGAGAACATGGTGACCAAGGACGCCAAGGCGCTCGTCGTCGCCTCGATCGACGGCACCACGCTGTCGGCCGTGCTCAAGCAGGCCGCCGACAAGGGCGTCAAGGTCATCGCCTATGACCGCCTGATCCGCGACAGCGCCAATGTCGACTACTACACCACATTCGACAACTTCAAGGTCGGCGTGCTGCAAGCCGACTCGCTCCTGAAGGGCCTTGGCTACCCGGAGAAGAAGGGTCCGTTCAACATCGAGCTGTTCGGCGGCTCGCCCGACGACAACAACGCCTTCTTCTTCTATGACGGTGCCATGTCGGTTCTCCAGCCGCTGATCGACAAGGGCGATCTCGTCGTGAAGTCCGGCCAGATGGGCATGGAAAAGGTCGGCACGCTGCGCTGGGACGCGGCGGTCGCACAGGCTCGTATGGACAACATCCTGTCCGCCAACTACTCGGACGGCAGCCGCGTCGATGCGGTGCTGGCGCCTTATGACGGCCTGTCGCGCGGCATCATCTCGTCGCTGCGCGGCGTCGGCTACGGCACCGCCAGCCAGCCTTGGCCGATCATTTCCGGCCAGGATGCCGAGACCCCCTCGATCAAGGCGATCGTCGCCGGCGAGCAGTACTCGACCGTCTTCAAGGACACCCGCGAACTCGCCAAGGTGACCGCGAACATGGTGGATGCCGTTCTTTCCGGCGGCAAGCCCGAGATCAACGACGAAAAGACCTACAATAACGGCGTCAAGGTGGTTCCGTCCTACCTGCTCGTGCCGGTGGCGGTCGACAAGTCGAACTACGAGAAGATCGTGGTGGACTCCGGCTACATCAAGGCCGAAGACCTGAAGTAACAGACGACTGCCGGGAGGCCCTTTGCGGGGCCTTCCGGACCAGCTTTGCGTTTATACGCCGCGGTTCAGCGACCGCTTGAGCGGGCTGAGCCTGCCGGGAATTCGGGAGCAGGACATGAGCGACGTCATTCTGGAGATGCGCGGCATCACCAAGACCTTTCCGGGCGTCAAGGCGCTCGAAAACGTCAATCTCAAGGTAAAGCGCGGCGATATCCACGCCATCTGCGGCGAAAACGGTGCCGGCAAATCGACGCTGATGAAGGTTCTTTCCGGCGTCTACCCGTATGGCAGCTATAGCGGCGACATCCAGTACGAAGGCAAGGAGTGCCGCTTCAACGGCATTAACGACAGCGAAAAGCTCGGCATCGTCATCATCCACCAGGAACTCGCCCTGGTGCCGCTGCTTTCCATCGGCGAGAACATCTTTCTCGGCAACGAGCAGGCGAAGAACGGCGTCATCGACTGGAACCGGGTCCGCCGCCGCTCGGCTGAGCTTTTGAAGAAAGTCGGCCTGCGCGAAAGCCCCGACACGCTGATCACCAATATCGGCACCGGCAAGCAGCAGCTGGTGGAAATCGCCAAGGCGCTGTCGAAGGATGTCAAGCTTCTGATCCTCGACGAGCCGACCGCCAGCCTTTCGGAAAAGGACAGCCAGTCGCTGCTCGACCTTCTGCTCGAATTCAAGGCGCAGGGCATGACTTCCATCATGATCTCGCACAAGTTGAACGAAATCAAGCGCATCGCCGACCAGATCACCGTCATCCGCGACGGCCAGTCGATCGAGACCATGGACCAGATCGACATCACCGAGGACCGCATCGTCACCTCGATGGTCGGGCGCTCGATGGAAAACCGCTATCCGGCGCGCACGCCCAATATCGGCGAAACCGTCTTCGAGGTGAAGAACTGGTCGGTCTACCATCCGATCCACCCGGAGCGGCAGGTCATCAAGGGCATCAACCTCAATGTCCGCAGGGGCGAGGTGGTCGGCATCGCCGGGCTGATGGGGGCCGGGCGCACCGAATTCGCCATGAGCGTGTTCGGCAAGACCTACGGCGCCAACATCAGCGGCGAAGTGCTGCTGCACGGCAAGCCAGCCGACACCTCCAGCGTCAGCAAGGCGGTGGCAGCGGGGCTTGCCTACGCCACCGAGGACCGCAAGACCTACGGCCTCAACCTGATCGACCACATCAAGCACAATGTGACCATCGCCAACCTGCCGGGCATCTCCAGTTCGGGCGTCATCGACGACACGGCGGAGGTCAAGGTCGCCAACGAATATCGCCGCAAGACCAACATCCGCTCGTCCAGCGTCTACCAGATCGCCGGCAACCTTTCGGGCGGCAACCAGCAGAAGGTCGTGCTGTCGAAATGGCTGTTCGCCAATCCGGACGTGCTGATCCTCGACGAGCCGACGCGCGGCATTGATGTCGGCGCCAAATATGAGATCTACACCATCATCAACAAGCTTGCCGAGGAAGGCAAAGGCATCCTCGTCATCTCGTCGGAAATGCCGGAACTGATCGGCATCTGCGACCGCATCTACGTGTTGAACGAAGGCCGCATCGTCGGCGAGATGGCGGGCGAAGAGGCGACGCAGGAAAAGATCATGCGGGCGATCATGCGCGGCGAAGCGCGGGAAGAGCAGATGGAAAGGGCAGCGTCATGAGCACCGAAGTCAATGCACCTGCGACCAGCGCCGCCGGCGCGTCGGCCCATACGGCGATCAAGGACAATCTGCGCGAATACGGCCTGGTCATCGCGCTGATTGCCATCATGCTGTTCTTCCAGTTCATGACCAATGGCGTGCTGTTCCGGCCGGTCAACCTGACCAACGTCATCCTGCAAAATTCCTACATCGTCGTGATGGCGCTCGGCATGCTTCTGGTGATCGTCGCCGGCCATATCGACCTGTCGGTCGGCGCGGTCGCCGGCTTCATCGGCGCGGTGGCGGCCATATTGATGGTCGATTACGGCATGAACCCGCTTCTGGCCGGTTTCCTGTGCATCCTGGCCGGCGCAGTGGTCGGCGGCATCCAGGGCTATTTCATCGCCTATATGAAAATCCCGTCCTTCATCGTCACGCTGGCCGGCATGCTGGTGTTCAAGGGCCTGCTGCTCAACGTATTGAGCGGCCGTTCTGTCGGGCCGTTCCCGGAAGTGTTCCAACTGCTCAGCGCCGGCTTCATTCCCGATGTGATCGGGCCGATGACCATCATCGCGCCGACCCTCAACGCCTCGGGCGCACCGACGCCGGGAACCGGCATCGTCCTCCATTCGACGACGATGCTGATCGGCGTTTTGATCGTCGCCGCCATGCTCTATTTCGCGCTGAAAAGCCGCCGCAACCGCGAAAGCCATGGCTACGACGCTGAGCCTTTCGCGTTCTTCGTCGCCAAGAACCTGGTGATCGCGGGCATCGTCCTGTTCCTGATGTTCAAGTTCGCCTCCTATCGCGGGCTGCCCAACGTGCTGATGGTGATGGGCGTGCTCATCGCGCTGTTCGTCTTCGTCACCACGCGCATGACGTTTGGCCGGCGCATCTACGCCATGGGCGGCAACATCAAGGCGGCCGCGCTGTCGGGCATCCAGACCGAACGGCTGACCTTCTACATCTTCGTCATCATGGGCATGCTGGCGGCCCTTGCCGGCCTGATCTATTCGGCCCGCCTCAACATGGCGACGCCAAAGGCCGGCGCCGGGCTGGAGCTTGACGTGATCGCCGCCGTCTTCGTCGGCGGCGCATCGGCGCTTGGCGGCGTCGGCCAGGTGACGGGCGCGGTGATCGGCGCCTTCATCATGGGCGTGATGAACAACGGCATGGGCGTGATGGGCATCAACATCGACTGGCAGCAGGTCATCAAGGGCCTGGTGCTGCTCGGCGCGGTCGCATTCGACCTCTACAACAAGAAAAAGGCCTGATTGCCATGCTGCTCTCCCAAATCGGTAATCCCGATGGCTCGATCACCGTTGTGGCGCGCGAAGGCAAGGAGGCCTATGCGGTAAAGGGCGCGGACAGCCTCTATGCCGTCGTGCTCGACTGCATCCGTTCGGGCAGCGTCGATCTCGCCGCCCATATCGCGGCGCTCGGGCTTGGCTCGGCGCTCGACCTTGAGCGCGCCTATGAGGAAGACCGGCTCCTCCCGCCGCTGACCCATCCCGACCCCGCGCACCTGCATCTGACCGGCACCGGCCTCACCCATCTCGGCTCGGCCGCCACGCGCGACGCCATGCACAAGAAGGCCGGCGCGGAAACGGAAGAGAAGCTGACCGATTCCATGAAGATGTTTCGCTTGGGGCTCGAGGGCGGCAAGCCCGCCAACGGCAATGCCGGCGTGCAGCCGGAATGGTTTTACAAGGGCAACGGCACTTCGCTGGCGGCGCCCGGCGGCACGCTCGCCTCGCCGGCCTTTGCCGAGGATTCGGGCGAGGAACCCGAGATCGCCGGCATCTATGTCATCGGCGAGGACGGCACGCCGTTTCGCGTCGGCTTTGCGCTCTCCAACGAATTTTCCGACCATGTGATGGAGCGGCGCAACTACCTCTACCTCGCCCATTCCAAGCTGCGGCCGGCCTCGTTTGGACCGGAAATCCGCACCGGCGCGCTGCCTGCCGACATCAGGGGAACCTCGCGCATCCGGCGCGGCAAGAAGGTGATCTTCGAAAAGCCATTCCTGTCGGGCGAAGCGAACATGTCGCATTCGATCGCCAACCTGGAACACCACCATTTCAAATATGGCGTCTTCCGCCAGCCGGGCGACGTGCATGTGCATATGTTCGGAACGGCGACCTTGTCCTTCGCCGACGGCATCAGCACCGAAGCCGGCGACCAGTTCGAGATCGAGGCGGCGCCCTTCGGCATGCCGCTGCGCAACCGCCTGGCCGTCGAGACCGCCGGCGCCTGCGCCCGCGTGAACGTGCGCGCGCTCTGAGAAAGGTAAAGCACCATGCCCTTCCGCAAGGCCGAATGGCCTAGAAAACTGCGCTCGCACGAATGGTATGGCGGTTCGTCCAGGGACAATATCTACCACCGCTCCTGGATGAAGAACCAGGGCTTGCCCGCCGACCTGTTCGATGGCCGCCCGGTGATCGGCATCTGCAACACCTGGTCGGAACTCACCCCCTGCAATGGCCATTTGCGCGACCTTGCCGAAAAGGTGAAGTTCGGCATCTATGAGGCGGGCGGCCTGCCGGTCGAGTTTCCGGTGTTCTCCACCGGCGAAAGCTCGCTGCGCCCCACCGCCATGATGTACCGCAACCTCGCCGCCATGGATGTGGAGGAAGCGCTGCGCGCCAATCCGCTCGACGGCGTCGTGCTGCTGGTCGGCTGCGACAAGACCACGCCCGCTTTGCTGATGGGCGCTGCCAGCGTCGACATTCCCGCCATCGCCGTTTCCGGCGGGCCGATGCTGAACGGCTGGTTCCGCGGCGAGCGCGTCGGCTCCGGCACCGCACTTTGGCAGATGTCGGAGGACATCAAGGCCGGCAAGATGACGCGCGAGGATTTCCTCGAAGCCGAGCAGGCCATGTCGCGCAGCCCCGGCTCCTGCAACACGATGGGCACGGCCTCGACCATGGCCTCGATGGCTGAGGCGCTGGGGATGGCGCTGTCGGGCAACGCCGCCATTCCAGCCGTCGACAGCCGCCGCCGCGTCATGGCGCATCTGACCGGACGGCGTATCGTGCAGATGGTCAAGGACGACCTCAAGCCTTCCGACATTCTCACCCGCCAGGCCTTCGAGAACGCCATTCGCGTCAACGGGGCCATCGGCGGCTCGACCAATGCCGTCATCCACCTTCTGGCCATTGCCGGGCGCATCGGCGTCGACCTGACGCTGGACGACTGGGACCGGCTTGGCCGCGACGTGCCGACCGTCGTCAATTTGATGCCATCCGGCAAATATCTGATGGAAGAGTTCTTCTACGCCGGCGGGCTGCCGGTTGTCATCAAGCGGCTTGGCGAGGCGGGCATGCTGCACGGCGATGCGCTTACCGTTTCCGGCGAGGCGATCTGGGACGAGGTCAAGGACGCCGTCAACTGGAACGAGGACGTCATCTTGCCGGTGGAGCGCGCTTTGACCAGCCATGGCGGCGTGGCGGTGCTGAAGGGCAACCTCGCGCCGAAGGGCGCGGTGCTGAAGCCTTCCGCCGCCAGCCCGCACCTGATGCAGCATCGCGGCCGCGCCGTGGTGTTCGAGGATATCGACGACTACAAGCGCAAGATCGACGACGAGGCGCTCGACATCGACGAGAGCTGCATCATGGTGATGAAGAATTGCGGCCCGCGCGGCTATCCCGGCATGGCCGAGGTCGGCAATATGGGCCTGCCGCCGAAGGTGCTGCGCAAGGGCATCACCGACATGGTGCGCATTTCCGACGCCCGTATGTCCGGCACAGC
>DASYCS010000094.1:0-12756 GCA_036500025.1 Mesorhizobium sp.
AATCGCCTCGGTCGGCAAGACGGAAGAGGAATTGAAGAAGGCAGGCGTCGACTATAAGGTCGGCAAGTTCCCCTTCAGCGCCAACGGCCGCGCCCGCGCCATGCTGCATACCGACGGTTTCGTCAAAGTCCTGGCCGACAAGGCCAGCGACCGCGTGCTTGGCGTCCATATCGTCGGCTTCGGCGCCGGCGAGATGATCCACGGAGCGACGGTGCTGATGGAATTCGGCGGTTCGTCCGAAGACCTCGGTCGCGTCTGCCATGCCCACCCGACCATGTCGGAAGCGGTGAAGGAAGCAGCGCTCGCCGCATTCTTCAAGCCGATCCACATCTGACGGTCGGCCAGCCCGCAGGCTGGCACTCGATAAAATCCGGAAGTCGACAAACGAATGGCCCGCTAACCAGCGGGCCGCCAGACCGCTGGCAAACTGCCAAAGGTCTCGAAATCACCCAGGAACTCTGGAAAGTCTCGGATTTAGACCATCAACATACCAACGCCCCTCGATTTTGGTCGCCACCGAAACCAAGGGGTTTGTAATCAGCCTGACGGCCCGCCAATAAGCGGGCCGTTTTCGTTTCAGGCGGCTGCCTGGCGGCTGCCTGGTCAGTTCGCGGGGGCCGGCGTTGCCGGTGCCGGTTCAGCCGGGGCTGGCTCTGCTGGCGCAGGGGTGGCCGGTGCGGGGGCCGCAGGCGCCGTTTCAGCCGGAGCGGCGGGCTTCATCGTATCTGTCGCTGCCGGAGCCGGTTCTGTCGCGGGCGCCGGTGTCGTGGGTGCCGGCGTGCTTTCGCTTGCCGCAGGTGCGGGCGGCGGCGCTGCCGGGCCTGTGCGCCCGTAGACATAATAGGCGATAATGGCCAGAACGACGACGACCAGCGCGATCAGCCAGCCTGCGCCACCGCCGGACCGCGCGGCGACACGGTTATTGACGACCGGATCGGCCGTGGTCCGTGGCGGGATGGGATTGAGCGGATCATTCCGCAGCGGATCGAGCGGATCCGGATTGTTGGTTGGGTTCGCCATTGCAATGTCCTCCGTGGATGAACTGCGTCAATCGACCTTGTTCAACGCGCGATGGGCCATTGGGTTTCACGAGCAGGTGAATTGGCTCGAAAAAGAAAGAGTGGCAGGGCGCGGATGGACCCTGTTTCGGAAGCCTGGAACGTTTCCCGACTAATGGAAAGCCCGCCTCAATTAACCGCCGTCACAGTGTAGCCGGCCTTGCGGAATTCCTCGACAAGCCCCTCAGCGCCCGGAAGATGCAGCGCGCCCACCGCCATGAAAGCGCTGCCCTTGGCCAGGATAGGCGCGGCGTGCTCGGCCATCACCTTGTTGCGGCCGGTGACCATGGCTTCCTCGAAGGCCGCATAACCGGCCGGATCGTCGGCCTCATCCGGCAGCACGACGCGGAACAGCGGCCAGATCATGCCGATTTCGCCGCGCTGGTAGAGATCGATCATCGTCTCGTTGACGTCGTTCATCTTGTCGCCCAGCTTCAGCGTATCGACCAACCCCCTCATGTGAAAATCCATCGGCAGCGAGGCCATGGCGCGAAGCTGGTCGGCGGCGGTTTCGAGACCCTCCACGCCTTTGCCGGCCGCCTTGGCGTCCTGCGCCAGCTTCACGTCCAGCACGGCCGCGCCACCCGCCTTGCGGGCCAGTTCGCAAGCCGGCAGCGCCACCATCGCCGACAGCATCCAGGGCTTCATCTTGGCAACACTCAGAGCCGGAATGCCGCGCTCGTCCAGCGCCTTGGCCATCGCCGCCGCATCGGTCGGCGACAGCAGCGACGACAGGGTCGTCTTGTCGGTAAACATCATCAGGTCCGGCTCTTTGGCCAGCGTCGCCATCATCTTCTTCTGATCGAGAACTTCGGTCGTCTCGATGATGACCGTCCCGGCTGCTTCTAAGGCCTTTTGCGCGGAGGCCGGCAGCGTGGTGACGCGCGGATCGGTCATATGCATGGTGCCGAACAGATAGGAAGGTTCCTGGCCGGGCTTTTCCAGCTTCCACAGCAGTCCCTTGCCATTCGGCGTCGCGGCGGCCTCGTCGACGATCTTCCGGTAAGCGGCGGGGTCGTCTTTTTGAAGATTGACCGTCAGGTCGGCGCCGACGCAAACCGGCGTGTCGGCGCGAGCCTTGCCCGCCGCAAACAGCAGGAAGATCATGAACGACAGAAAGAACAGCACATTGAGCGCCGCCAGCAGTTTCAGCGCGGGCAGCGACAATCGATCGGCGATGGCGAGGGCTTGCTTCATGCCGGTATTTCTAAGTGCAAAAAGCGGCGAAACCGTTAATCGGCATGGCGAAATTGTCTCCAGCGCATGGCCTCAAGCCCTTGGGTGCGCCGCCTCGTAAATTTCCAGCAGCCGGGCCGTATCGACGCCGGTATAGACCTGCGTCGTCGACAGGCTGGCATGGCCCAGAAGTTCCTGGATGGTGCGCAGGTCGCCGCCGCGTCCCAACAGATGCGTGGCGAACGAATGGCGCAGCGCATGCGGCGTCGCGGTATCGGGCAGGTTGAGCGCCGAGCGCAGCTTGGCCATGTCGCGCTGGACGATCGCCGGATTGAGCGGACCACCCCGCGCGCCGCGAAACAGCAGGCCCTTCGGATCGAGATGGTAGGGGCACAGCCGCCTGTATTCGGCGACCGCTTTCAGCGCCACCGGCAGCACCGGCACCAGCCGCGTCTTGCCGCCCTTGCCGGTAATGCGCAGCACCGTATCGCGCGGCGACAAAAGCTCCGCCGCCAAAAGGCCGAGCGCCTCGGAAATGCGCAGGCCGGAGCCGTAGAGCAGCGTCAGCACGGCAGCATTGCGCGCCGCGATCCATGGCTCTTCCGCCAATTGGCCCTCGACTGAAACAACATGCTTCGCGTCGCTCGCCGTCAGCGGTTTGGGCAGCGATTTCGGCTGTCGCGGCGCGCGCAGGGCGGCCGCACCGGCGGCGTTGACGAGACCCCGCCGCTCCAGGAACCGCAGCAGCGAGCGGATGCCGGCAAGGCCGCGCCCCAGAGTTCGCGCCCCAGCCCCGCCGGCACGCCGCGCCGCCAGGAAACCGCGCAGGTCGGCTGGCCTGAGGTCGGCAATATCGGCGATGCCGGGCGGGCCGCCGCGATGGCCGGTCAGGAATTGCAGGAACTGGCGCGTGTCGCGCTCATAAGCCTCGACGGTTTCAGGCGACAGGCGGCGCTCGCGCGCCAGCATCTTCAGCCAGCTTTCGCGCGCCGCCTGAAGGTCGGATTTGGCCGGGAGGAGGAATTTTTCTTCCATAAGACCTGCTCGCTCGGGGTCATCCTGCCTGGTCGAGGTTAGGAACCGGTGAAGAGCATGTGATTGAAATAGCCGCGTCCGAAGTCTAGGAGACAGGGGAAATCAGGATTTTCGCCTATGCCCGCGCCCAAGAACCCCATCCAGATGGCCGTGATCGGCGCCCCCCACGGCATCAAGGGCGAACTGCGCATCAAGGCCTTTACCGGCGACCCGCTGGCGCTTGGCGATTATGGTCCGCTCTATGACAAGGATGGCCGCGCCTTCGAGATCGCCGACATTCGCCCGGCGAATACGGTCGTCGTCGTCCGCTTCAAGAACGTGAAGGACCGCAACGCCGCCGAAGCGCTTGCCGGAACCGAATTGTTCATCGACCGCTCGATGCTGCCCGACGATGGCGACGAGGAAGAATTCTACCATGCCGACCTGGTCGGGCTTGCGGTAAAGGACCAGACGGAAGGGACGATCGGCCAGGTCGATGCCGTGCACAATTTCGGCGCCGGCGACATTCTGGAAGTGACGCTCGATGGCCGCAGGGGCGTGCTGATCCCGTTCAGCCAGGCCGCCGTGCCGGAAGTTTCCATCTCCGGCGGGTTCGTCCGGATTGATGTCGCGGCAGCTGGATTGCTCGACAGTGAAGACGACGATGCGCCCGCACCGGAGGCTGAAGCCGGTTCGGGCAAGCCGCACCGCCCGCAACCATCGAAAAAATCCGGGAGCGGCCGGTGAGCTTTGCTGCCTCGGTGCTGACGCTTTATCCGGAGATGTTTCCCGGCGCGCTTGGCCTTTCGCTGGCCGGCCGCGCGCTCGAAGCGGGCACATGGTCGCTTGAAGCGATCCAGATCCGCGATTTCGCCGGCGACCGCCACCGCACCGTCGACGATACGCCAGCCGGCGGCGGCGCCGGCATGGTCATGCGCGCCGACGTTCTGGCCAAGGCCATCGACCACGCCTCGCCCGAAGGCGACCCTCGACCACGCCTGCTGATGTCGCCGCGCGGAAAACCGCTGACGCAGGCCCGCGTGCGCGAACTGGCGGCCGGGCCGGGCGCGGTGATCCTGTGCGGGCGCTTCGAAGGGATCGACCAGCGGGTGATCGACGCGCGCGCCTTGGAGGAAGTCTCGGTCGGCGATTTCATCCTCTCCGGCGGCGAACCGGCGGCGCTGGTGCTGCTCGATGCCGTCGTGCGCCTGTTGCCCGGCGTCATGGGCAATGCGGAATCAGGCAACGAAGAAAGCTTCGAGAACGGCCTGCTCGAACACCCGCACTATACGCGGCCACAGGAGTTCGAGGGCTTGCCGATCCCCGATGTGCTGACTTCCGGCAACCACGCGAAGATCGCCGCATGGCGGCGCGCCCAGTCGGAACGGCTGACGCAAGAGCGCCGGCCCGACCTGCTTGCCGCCGCTCAGGGCTTGACGAAGTAATACACCGCCAGGAACACGCCGACCGCGATGACGAAGACGCGCACCACGCCCTGCGGCACGCGCTTGGCGATCCACACGCCGGAATAGCCGCCGAGCGCGCCCCCTGGGATCATGACGATCGCCTCCGGCCAGGCGACCACGCCGCCGGCGACGAACACCACGATGGCAAGCGAGGCGATGACCATGGCCAGCATGTTCTTCAGCGCGTTGATGCGGTGATAGTCGCCGCTTTCGGTGAGGCCGAGCGTGGCAAGCATCATCACCCCCATGCCCGCGCCGAAGAACCCGCCATAGATGGCGGTGAAGAACTGCGCGATGGAACCGGCCAGCGAGCCTACTTTCGGCTCGCCCGCCGGTTTGGCCTTGGGCTTCAGCCAGGGGCCGACCGCAAACAGCGCCGTCGCGGCCAGCAGCAGCCACGGCACCAGCGCCTTGAACGATGCGCTGTCGAGGCCAAGCAGGATGAGCGATCCGGCCAGCGCGCCCAGCGCCGAGATGATGCACAAGACGAGCGCGCCGCGCCAGAAAAGCTTGATGTCGCTCCAATAGGCGAGCGTCGAGGTGATGTAGCCGGGAAACTGCGTCACTGAGGAGGTGGCGTTGGCGAGAATGGGCGGCGTTCCGAGCAGCGACATCGCCCCGAAGGTGATGAACGTGCCGCCGCCGGCCATCGCATTGACGACCCCCGACAAATAACCGGCGAGGAAAAGAATGATCACGTCGAGAATGGACATTGAAAGGCTGTCACCGGGCGGGAGGGGCAAGGAGGATTTATCCCCCTTACTTTATCTGGCAATCTTCCTTATGCAGGCCGCGCGCTAGGCTCAATAGCGAAAAAGTCTCGGGCCAAGGCGTGACAAAGCCGCAAAACATCTGTATGTGCGCGCTCAAACCGGTGGAAACCTGCCGGATTTGAAAAATAACCCGTCAACATTGGCGGTGCATTCGCCCCTGCCGGAAGTTCTTGAACGGATGGCATAGTCGAGCGGTTCATGAAACTGCAAGGCGAGCGTCGGGCGCTCTGGCTGTCGGAAGAACAAGAAGTGGATTTTTGAGATGGATATCCTCCGTCAGATCGAGGCCGAACAGGCCGCCAAGATCGAAGCCAAGCGCACCCTGCCCGAATTCCAGCCCGGCGATACCGTCCGCGTCAATGTGCGCGTCACGGAAGGCACCCGCACCCGCGTGCAGGCCTATGAAGGCGTGGTCATCGCCCGTTCCGGCGCCGGCTTCCAGGAAAGCTTCACCGTCCGCAAGATTTCTTACGGCGAAGGCGTCGAGCGCGTGTTCCCCGTCTACTCGCCGATGGTCGAGGGCGTCGAGATCGTGCGCCGCGGCAAGGTTCGCCGCGCCAAGCTCTATTACCTGCGCGACCGTCGCGGCAAGTCGGCCCGTATTTCCGAAAACACCGGCGTTCGCGCCCGCAAGCTGAACGATGCCGAGCGCGATGCGCTGCATGCCGAGAAGGCCCGCATCGAGGCGGAAAAGATTGCCGCCGCCCAGGCGCTCGCTGCTGAAAAGGCCGCGCAGGAAGCCGCTGAGAAGCAGGCTGCCGCCGAAGCCGCAAAGGCCGCCGATGAAGCTGCAAAGGCTGCCGAGGCAGCTGCCGCCGCCGAGCCGGTTGCTGAATAATTCCAGCCGTCGGATAATCCGAATTGAACAATGACAAAGGCGGCTTCGGCCGCCTTTGTCATTTGTGTCGCAGGCTTCCCGATGATCGGCAACGGATACGGCGCGCCATCTCGCTTCGGTCTTGAAAATTTGACCCGGCGGCGCGTCACCGCCGTAATTGCCGTTTCTCCAAAACATTGCTATCTAGCACCGCATGGAAAAGCTTTTCAGCGATCCAGCCTATAAGGGCTTCGTGTTGCAGGACCACAAGCGCCTGCCGTCGCGGTTCTTCGCGCGGGTATGCGGCTCCCTGACCAGCCGACTTATTTAGGCTCCGCATCGGCGCATGCGGTCCCGTAAGGGCAAGCGCCGGCTTTTTTCCATTACTCCATCGACGGATTTACGCACATGAGCGCACCGCGCACCCTCTACGACAAGATTTTCGACGACCATCTGGTCGACCAGCAGGATGACGGCACCTGCCTGCTCTACATCGACCGCCACCTCGTCCACGAAGTGACCAGCCCGCAAGCCTTCGAAGGCCTGCGCATGACCGGCCGCCAGGTCCGCCATCCGGAAAAGACGCTGGCCGTAGTCGATCACAACGTGCCGACCTCGGCCGACCGCAAGCTCGGCATCAACCGCAACGAGGAAAGCCGCATCCAGATCGCGGCGCTGGCGCAGAACGCCGCCGATTTCGGCGTCGAATATTATTCGGAAACGGACCGCCGCCAGGGCATCGTCCACATCATCGGCCCGGAGCAGGGTTTTACTCTGCCCGGCATGACCATCGTGTGCGGCGACAGCCACACTTCCACCCATGGCGCGTTCGGCGCGCTGGCGCACGGCATCGGCACCTCGGAAGTCGAGCATGTGCTGGCGACGCAGACGCTCATCCAGCGCAAGGCCAAGAACATGCTGGTGCGCGTCGACGGCAAGCTGCCCGATGGCGTCACCGCCAAGGACATCATCCTCGCCATCATCGGCGAGATCGGCACCGCCGGCGGCACCGGTTATGTCATCGAATATGCCGGCGAGGCCATCCGCGCGCTTTCCATGGAAGGCCGCATGACCGTCTGCAACATGAGCATTGAGGGCGGCGCCCGCGCCGGCCTGATCGCGCCCGACGAAACGACCTTCGCCTATGTCAAGGACAAGCCGCGCGCCCCCAAGGGTGAGAACTGGGACAAGGCCATCGAATACTGGAAGACGCTGCACACCGACGAAGGCGCGCATTACGACAAGGTGATCGTGCTGGACGCCGCCAAGCTGCCGCCCATCGTCACCTGGGGTTCCTCGCCGGAAGACGTCGCCTCGGTGCTCGGCGTGGTGCCGAACCCGGACGAGATCGCGGACGAGAACAAGCGCAACTCGAAGAAGCGCGCGCTCGACTACATGGGCCTCGAAGCCGGCACCAAGATCACCGACATCGCGCTCGACCGGGTTTTCATCGGCTCCTGCACCAATGGCCGCATCGAGGATTTGCGCGCCGTGGCCAAGGTCGTCGAGGGCAAGACGGTGGCTTCCACCGTCGATGCGATGATTGTGCCGGGTTCCGGGCTGGTTAAGGAACAGGCGGAAGCGGAAGGGCTGGACAAGATTTTCATCGCCGCCGGCTTCGACTGGCGCGAGCCGGGCTGCTCGATGTGCCTGGCCATGAACGACGACCGGCTGAAGCCGCACGAACGCTGCGCCTCGACCTCGAACCGTAATTTCGAGGGCCGTCAGGGTTTCAAGGGCCGCACGCATCTGGTTTCGCCAGCAATGGCGGCTGCGGCGGCGATTGCCGGCCATTTCGTCGACATTCGCGACTGGAAATAGACCGGCGCGCCATCGTTCAGTCGGCTTGCCCCAACAGGCTTGCCCTGCTTAATCGCAAGAACCCCGAAGCCATCCGCTCCGGGGTTTTTTTCGTTCCCGCACAGGCATCAATCCGCGCGGCGCATCGTTTCGCACGAAGGTTCCCGCATGTCGGGCCGGTCTCCGGCCACCACTGCGGCCGGCCGTGGGATTGCCGGGCAGGCGGCTCGCTTTGCCGATTGCCAGGTCCCGATGGTCCGCATCGGTCCCCCTCGTCTGGATCGCCGCGCCGCGCGAGAAACGGGATGATTTTATCTGGCCAGGAAGCGCGTCAGACCCGTCCGGCTTAACGCGTTGTTCGTGCTTGCCAGCTAGGCTTGCACCGATCGAAACAGCGAAATGAGTTGTCTTGGATACCGGCCTGTTCATTGCGCTGCTCAATCCGGCTATCGCGCTCGTGCTTGCGTCCGCGTTCTGCCTGCTGTGGCTGAACCACCGCGCCGGTTTTCATCTGGCGATGCTCTCGGTGGGCTACGCCACCTCGGCCATCGGTTTCCTGCTCCAGTATTTCTCCTTGCCGTTGATCGGTTTCGCCATGGGCAGGTTCATCTCCTGCCTGGCGTTCACCATTGCGGCGCTATGTCTTTCCACGGCCATTCTCTCCCGCTACGGCAGGCATGTCCCGCTTGCCGGCCTGTGCCTTTTGGCGGCCTGCGGCCTGGCTGGCTTCTCGTGGTTCCTGTTCGTTCAGCCGGACCTGACCTGGCGCATCTACGCCATCAATTTCTGCTTCGGCGGCATAAGCCTGCTGGTGGCGGCGCAGTTGCGCCCCGTTCGTACCCACGGGCCGGTGCAGATGGCGCTGTTCGTGCTGTCTTTGCTGGCGGCCTGCAATTTTATTCTGCGCACCTTGATCCTCGTCAGCATCCACGGCGCCTTCGTCAGCTATGACGGGTTTTACGCCTCGGCCTACTGGACGACGACGCAGCTTACCCACGCGACGCTGTCGCTTCTGATCGCCCTTTGCCTGTTCACGGCGGCCGCGCTCGACATGATGGGAATGCTGAAGGTCGAATCGCATACCGATCCCCTGTCCCGGCTTTTGAACCGTCGCGGCTTCGAGGAGCGCGCAGCGGTTTTGCTCGATCGGTGCGCCAAGGCCAATCTGCCCGTCGCGCTGGTGCTGGCCGATCTCGATCATTTCAAGATCGTCAACGACGTTCACGGACATGCCGCCGGTGATCGCGTCATCGTCGACTTCGCCAACAAGCTGCGCCTGGCCGCCGGCACGCGCGGCGTCGCCGGGCGTCTGGGCGGCGAAGAATTCGCCGTGCTTTTGCCGTTGGCCGATCTCGGCGCGGCGCGCCTGTTTGCGGAAGCCGTGCGCACCCTGTTCTCCGCCGGTCCGGTCGCCGGCCTTCCCGCTCCGGTCAGGGTAACCGCCAGCTTCGGCGTCGCCGCCCGCACGGGAAACGAACCGCTCGCGCCCATGCTTTGCCGGGCCGACGAAGCGCTCTACAAGGCCAAGCGCAACGGCCGCGACAGCGTGCGCCTTTCCTATCAGCGGCCCGAAGCGCCCTTTCCGGCCCACCCCGCCAACGCAGTCCCGAACGTGCTGACGGCCTAGCGATCAACATTCGGCGAGCGGTCCGGAATCCGGCGGCCTGTTAACGTCTTGTTCGTTCGTCGATGGTTTGCTTGAAGCCGAGCGGAAAATTCCATGACCGGGGCTTTGTTCATTCTTGCGATCAACATGGCGGTCGCCGGCTTGCTGGCGGCAGCTTTCATGACGATCGCCGTCTACGACGTGCGCCGGGTTTCGGCGCGCTGGATGGCTGCCGCCTATCTGCTTGGCATGTTCTATTTCGCCATCGAATTCGCCATTCCTGCCTTTTCTGACGCCATCCCTGTAGTTGTTGTGGCTTTCGTGGTCCTGCTGGCGGGAACATTGGCGTTCAACATCGCCATCGCCCATAAATATGACGTGGCTCCGCCGTGGCGCTGGCTGCTCGGCCTGCTCATCGCAGCCGCAGTCCTCGTCTCGCAGGTGCAGGATTTGCCGCGCCAGTCCCTGCTGCGGATGGGGGCTTACCAGATACCCTATGCGCTGATGGTGCTTTTTGCCGCCGGCATCGTCTGGCGGTCGCCATTGAGGCGTCAGCGGCTGGACTATGTGCTGATCGCGCTGATCTGCGCCAGCGCGGCCCAGTTCGCGGCAAAGCCGTTCGTGGCCCAGGCGCTGGGCGGCTGGGGCGCCAATCCGCAAGCCTACTCCCGCAGCATCTACGCTTCCGTATCGCAAGCCGCCGGATCGGTTTTTCTCGTCGCCATCGCCCTGCTCCTGCTGGTGATGATCGTTCGCGACGTACTGGCGGACGCCACCGCCAAATCGGAAACCGACGCGCTTTCCGGCCTGATGAACCGCCGGGGTTTTGAAGACCGCGCCCTCGACGCGCTGCGTTCGGCCGTGCGCCACGGCGTTCCCCTGTCGCTGGTGATTGCCGACCTCGACAATTTCAAGAACGTCAATGACGGTTTTGGCCACGCATCCGGCGACCGCGCGATCCAGGCCTTCGCTTCCTTGCTGCGAGGAGCGGTCAGCGGCGCCCATGTCGCCGGCCGCATCGGTGGCGAGGAATTCGCGATCCTGCTGCCCGGCTCGAACCTGGCGGCGGCGAGGCTGCTGGCCGAAGGCACGCGTAGCGCCTTCAGCGCGGTGCCGATCGCCGGGCTTCCGGCGGACTATCGTTGCACGGCAAGCTTTGGCGTTGCCCAATTAGGCGAAGGCGAGGAGTTCGGCGCACTGATGCGGCGCGCCGACCATGCCCTCTACCAGGCGAAGAGAACCGGCCGCGACCGCGTATGCGTCATGCCGATGCCCGATGCGTCGCCGGCCAGGACAGCGCCGGTGGCGCAATTCAACGGCAAGGGCTGAGTTCGGGCATTTCCCCGTCCGACAAGCCGTACATATAGCTGCGGCCCTTCACGAATACCGGCGGACGGTAGCAATCCTGATGCCCATATTCGTCGGCATAGACGACATGCGGCTGGCCGGCGCCCTCACCGGCCCCCTGGCCGGCGCTCGTGTAATCGGCAAGCTTTTTGGCCAGCCTGCCTTCGCCGACGAGAATGCGCTTATAGCCGGCGGCGCTGTCGATGACGAGATTGCCGAACGAATCGGCATAGACGCGGTCATGGTGGCGCGAGCCGGCAAAGGCCGGGGCCGAAGGGGCGGCGGCAAAGGCCGCCAGCGCCAGAGCCAGCACAGCCGATTTGCCGAAATGCCGTGTGTGCGAACGCATGCGCGTCCTCCTTGGTTAAGGTGGGGCGGACTCCTCGAATCAAGAAATTAACCTTTTCTTAACCTTTGTTAAGAGACATAACGGCCCGGCTGGCCGCCTTGCGCAAACATGGTTAACGCGAGAGGTTTCAGGCCCGGCCTTAGCGTTGACCGACAGCCACCGACCGCCGGCCCATCTCCGGCGTCGGGCGGGCTGTCCGATAGCGGTTTTTGAATGGAGATCAGCCCATGGCGTCACGCCGCAACTATCGCATGGCGAGCGCCCTCATGCCCCTGTGCCTGGCCGCCGCCTGCGCATCGCAGCCCGCCGCGCCCTCTCTTGCGCCAACCGTCTCCGTGCCTGCCCCAGCGCCGGAAATATCCTCGCAGGCGAGCACGCTCACCTATAATTGCGCCGATGGCGGCATGATGACGATCCAGAACCTCGGCACGTCGATCCGCCTGCTTGGCCCTTCCGGCATCGACCGCGAACTGCCGGCATCGCCGCCCGACCAGCGAAGCCGCTATGGCAAGGCGCACGACGCAATCATCATCGATGGGCGTGACGCGCTGGTGGTCAAGGGCGGCCAGACGCCCCTGGCCTGCTCGCAATGATTCGTCCGCTTACGACCAGTGGCGCTTTATACCGCAGTGCAGCGACCAGGCCGCCCACTCAATCGATTGAAGCGCCGCAGGTCACGAAGACTTGGCCAAATTCCGTCCGCTAAACGGTTTTCCGGCTTTGACGCGGTGCAAAAAGAGTTTTAGAAACCGGCAATCCGAAGTCGCATACGGAAGCGGCCATGCCGCTTTCCGCCTGGGGCCCCAAGGATATCGAACTGGGGGAGCCATGAGCCAATCACCAGCCACCCGCGCACACGCCAAACCGCGTCCGCTTTCGCCGCATCTGACGATTTATCGTCCGCCCATCACCATGACGATGTCGATCGTCCACCGCATCACCGGCGGGGCGCTCTATGTCGGCACGCTGCTGGTCGCCTTCTGGCTGATGGCGGCTGCCGGGCCGAGGCCTTATTTCGACTTCGCCAACGGCATTTTCGGTTCATGGATCGGCCAGCTGATCCTGTTCGGCTACACCTGGGCGCTGATGCATCACATGCTCGGCGGCATCCGCCATTTCGTCTGGGATACCGGCGCCGGGCTTGAAAAGCACACCGCCTCCAAGATCGCCTGGGCGACGCTGATCGGCTCCGTGCTTCTCACGCTCGCCATCTGGGCCGTCGGCTACTACGTGCGGGGGGCCTGACCATGAGTGGCGGCAAGAACGACATGCGCACCCCGCTGGCCAAAGTGCGCGGCCTCGGCTCGGCGCGCGAAGGCACCGGCCATTTCTGGCGGCAGCGGCTGACGG
>DASYCS010000095.1:0-9550 GCA_036500025.1 Mesorhizobium sp.
TTGTGGCCCAAAGCCAGGTTGTCGGCGATCCGGTCGAGGTCCGGCGACAGCAATTCCTGGCCGAAATCCCACGGCGTATTGACCGGCGACCACGGCTTGCAGGCTTTTTCGTAGGTGCCGAGCAGGATGCCGTTGCGCTCCTGACGGGTGTAAATCTCGCCCTTGAAGTCGAGTACGCCGACCATTTCGCGGCCGGTTTCCTTGTTGAAGGCCTCGACCTCCGGCATCGGCTCGGTGAGCAGATACATATGCTCCATGGCCAGTACCGGCAATTCTACGCCGACCATGCGGCCGATTTCGCGCGCCCACAGGCCGCCGCAATTGACGACATGTTCGGCATGAACCGTGCCCTGTTCGGTGATGACGTTCCAGGTGCCGTCGGGCTCCTGCGTCAGTTCCTTGACCGGGTTGCGCAGCACGATCTCGGCGCCGAGCTTCTTGGCCGCCTTGGAATAGGCGATGGTGGTGCCGGAGGGGTCGAGATGGCCTTCGACCGGGTCCCACATGGCGCCGACGAAGTGCTTTTCGTCCATCAACGGGAACATGGCCTTGGCTTCGGAAGGCGTGATCAGTTCGGTATCCATGCCGAGATAGCGGCCCTTGGCGTGGGCCAGCCGCAGGAAGTCCATGCGCTCGGGCGTGTCGGCCAACATGACGCCGCCGGTCAGGTGCAGCGAGCAGGACTGGCCGGAAAGCTCCTCCAGTTCCTTGTAGAGCTGGACGGTATAGGCTTGCAGCTTTGCGACGTTCGGGTCGCCGTTCAGCGTATGGAAGCCGCCGGCCGCATGCCAGGACGAACCCGAGGTGAGTTCGGAGCGCTCGATCAGCATGATGTCGGTCCAGCCGGCCTTGGCCAGATGGTAGAGGACCGAACAGCCGACGACGCCGCCGCCGATGACAACCGCTTTAACGTGGGATTTCATGGTGTTGAAGCTCTCGATCTAGAAAGTGAATCAAGTTTGGATCGACCCTCTGGTTTGGGACCGGAGGGTTTGAAATCTAGTTCAAAAATCGGTGGGCGCTCCGCCTTCGGCGCGGCGCTTTTTGACGAAGGCGTTCAATTCCTCGCGAATGGCCGGGTCCATGTAGGGTTCCTCGTACATGGCAAGCCGCTCCTTCCAGATGCGGTTGGCCTTTTCCACGGCGGTCGGCGAGCCGGCTTCCGCCCAGCTTTCGAAATTGCGCCAATCGGAAATGACCGGAGAATAGAAAGCGTTCTTGTAGCGGTCCTGCGTGTGCTGGGTGCCGAAGAAATGGCCGCCGGGGCCGACGTCGCGGATGGCGTTGACGCCCAATGCCTCCTCTGACAGGTCGAGCGGGGTCAGGAACTCCGCCACCATCTGAAGCAGGTCTATATCGAGGATGGTCTTTTCATAGGAGCAGCGCAGGCCGCCTTCGAGCCAGCCGGCGCCATGCAGGATGAAGTTGCCGCCGCCCTGGATCGCGCCCCACAGCGAAAAAACGCTTTCATAGGCCGCCTGAGCGTCGACCGCGTTGGCGGCGCAGACGTTCGAGGTACGGTAGGGTATCTTGTAGCGGCGCGCCAACTGGCCACCGACAAGCTGCGCCTTCATGTACTCAGGCGTGCCGAATGCCGGCGCGCCCGATTTCATATCGACATTGGAGGTGAAGCCGCCATAGCCGACCGGCGCGCCTTTTCTGACCATTTGCGCAAAGGCGATGCCCGACAGCGCCTCGGCGTTCTGCTGCACCAGTGCGCCGGCGATCGTCACCGGCGCCATCGCGCCGGACAGCGTGAATGGCGTGACGATCACCACCTGGCCGCGTCCCGACATCTGGATGATGCCTTCCATCATCGGAATATCGAGCTTCAGCGGCGAGTTGGTGTTGATGATGGTGTAAACCGACGGCTCTTCCAGCAGCTGCTCATGGCTGATGCCGCGCGCGATGCGGGCGATCTCGATGCCATCGACATTGCGCTCCTTGCCCAGCGAATAGATGTGAAAGACCTTGTCGGTCAGGGTCGCCAGATCGCGGATACATTCGAGATGGCGCACGCCGGGGTGAATGTCGGTGGGTTCGACCGGGTAGCCACCGGTGGTGTTGAGGATGTTGTGCATCTGCGCCAGCTTGAGGAAATTACGGAAATCCCGCTGGTTTCCGGGCCGGCGGCCATTATCGATATCGGAGCAGTTCGGCGCCGAGGCCATTTGCGACAGGACGAGGTTATTGCCGCCGAAGCGCACATTATGCGCCGGATTGCGGGCATGAATGGTGAATTCGGCCGGGCAATGCGAAATCAGCTCAAGGATCATGTCGGCGTCGAAGCGCACGCGCTCCGAACCTTCGCGCACATCCGCGCCATGCGCCTTCATGATGCGGCGGGCCTCGTCATGCAGCACGTCGACGCCGATTTCCTTCAGTACGCGCAGCGAGGCGAGGTGGATCGATTCCAGTTCATCGTCCGAAACCAGCTTGGTCGGCGTCAGCGGGTTGCGCAACTGCCGAAACGGCGGCTGCTCGAACGTCGCCGAGCCGGAGGCGCGTTTCCCAGCCCGGCCGCCACGGCGCGGCTGGTCCGGAGCCGAAGCGGTGTCGGCAGGCATCGGCGTGGCATTCATGGCGGCATCCTCAGGCAATCGGTATTTTGACCGCCATAATGGACCGGCCGCCACGCCGCCATTGCGGAGGCGGCGACCACTAGGGCAATGGAAGCGACATAGGCCGATGCGCCCTCGCTTTATGCTCCGGCGCCGTCTCCATGCGGGGCCGGCACGACCATGGCGCAAGCCAGCGCGTCCATCGTCAGCGCTCCAATTGGCTTGCCGTCTTCGCCCAGAACATGGGCGATGCGGGAGTTGGACTGGACCATTTCGCGCAGGGCGTCTTCAAGGGTTGCCCCGGCCGCAATCGCCATGCCTTCGGGAGCCGACGAACCGGTAAACGGCGTCATCACCGACGAGGCATGAAGGACGCGGGCGCGGTTCACCTCCCGGACGAACTTTTCGATGTAGGGGTCGGCCGGGTTCAGCACGATTTCCTGCCCCGTGCCCTGCTGGATAACCTCGCCGTCGCGCAAGATGGCGATGCGATCGCCAAGCCTGAGCGCCTCGTCGAGGTCGTGGGTGATGAAGACGACGGTCTTCTTGATCTCCTTTTGGAGGTCGAGAAGCACGCCCTGCATGTCGGTGCGGATCAGCGGATCGAGCGCGGAAAACGCCTCGTCCATCAAAAGGATCGGCGCATCGTTGGTCAGCGCGCGCGCCAGGCCGACACGCTGCTGCATGCCGCCCGAAAGCTGGTTGGGATAGCGGTTCTCGAAGCCGGCAAGGCCGACGCGGTTGATCCAGCGCATCGCCTCGTCGACTTGGCGCTTGCGCGGCACGCCGCGGATTTGCAGCCCATAGACCGTGTTGTCCAGCACGGTGCGATGCGGCAGCAGGGCGAATTTCTGGAATACCATGGCCGTGTTTCTGCGGCGGAATTCACGCAGTTCCTGCTCGTTCATCTTGACGACATCGACGCCGCCCACCAGCAGTTCGCCGGCGGTAGGGTCGATCAGGCGGTTGATATGGCGAATCAGCGTCGATTTGCCGGAACCCGACAGGCCCATGATGACCTGGATGCAGCCGCCGGGCATTTCAAGATTAATGTCCTTCAGGCCAAGCACGTTGCCGTGGCGCTCGTTCAGTTCGGCCTTGCTCATGCCTTGCCGGACGAGTTCGACTGCCTGCCTGGCGTTGGCGCCGAAGACCTTGTAGAGCGAGCGGACTTCGATGCCGGAAGCGGGTGCGTTTTCAGCCATGGACCACCTCCAGATGCCTTTGCAGGCGCTTGCCATATGCCTGGCTGACCCGGTCGAAAATGATGGCGATGCCGACGATGGCGAGGCCGTTGAAGACGCCCAGCGTGAAATACTGGTTGGAAATCGCCTTCAGAACCGGCTGGCCGAGGCCTTGAACGCCGATCATGGAGGCGATGACGACCATGGCCAGCGCCATCATGATGGTCTGGTTGATGCCGGCCATGATGGTGGGCAGCGCCAGCGGCATCTGCACGTCCTTCAGTTTTTGCCAGTTGGTCGAGCCGAAGGCGTCGGCGGCTTCCAGCACATCCTTGTCGACCAGCCGGATGCCGAGATTGGTCAGCCTTATCATCGGCGGGATGGCGTAGATGACGACAGCGATCAGGCCCGGCACCTTGCCGATGCCAAGCAGCATGACGACTGGGATGAGGTAGACGAAGCTCGGCATGGTCTGCATCACGTCGAGAATGGGGTTGACGACGCTCTGCACCCGGTTCGAGCGCGCCATCAGGATGCCGATGGGAATGCCGAGCACGATGGCCAGCACGGTGCAGACGAAGATCATGGAGATGGTCTTCATCGTGTCGTCCCACATGTCGAACAGGCCGATCAGGAACAGCGTCAGCAGGGAGCCTAGCACGATCTTGACGCTGCGGCTGCCGAGCCAGGCCAGCGCGGCGACAATGACCATGATGATCGGCCAGGGCGTGCTGGTCATGAAGCGTTCGGAATGGATGAGAAAATACTGAAGCGGATCGAAGAAAGATTCGATGGCGTCGCCATAAGCGCGCGTGAACATGCGAAAACCTTCGTCGATGCTCTTCTTCAACGCGCGAAGAAGATCGTCGTTCAGATGCGGAAAGCTAGATAACCAATCCATCGCCCTGCCTGTGTTTCCCGGTCCATGTGCATGCGAATGTACAAGCACCCAATAGCACGGGGTTGCCGGGTAAACCCATGCAATTCCAGCGGTTGGGGCGTGTCATTTGAAACCCGGCCAGCTTTCGCGAGCCAGGCGATGGAGGCGGCGGCGCGCCATCGCCTCCATCGTTCGAAGGCCGGTCTATTCGATTGCCTTCTTGACCTTTTCGGCAACCTCCGGGGAGACCCAGGCTGCCCAGACATCGGGGCTGTTCTTGAGGAAGTATTTCGCGCCTTCCTCGCCGGTTGCCTGGTTGTCGGTCATCCAGGCCAGCAGCTTGTTGACGGTGGCGTTCGACCATGAGCGCTTGGAGAAATAATCCATGGCCGGGCCGGCGCGTTCGGCAAAGCCGGTCGTCACCAGCGTCTGGACGTGGTCTTTCGGCCATTCGTTCGGCTTGGGGTCGGCGCAATCGGCAACCGTGTTGCAACGCTTCCACTCGGCCGCATCGTAAGGCACGCCATAGTCCAGCTTGACCATTTCATATTTGCCGAGGATGGCGGTGGGCGCCCAGTAATAGCCCATCCAGCCTTCCTTGCGCTCATAGGCCTTGGCGATCGAGCCATCGAGGCCGGCGGCCGAACCGGTGTCCACCAGCGTGAAGCCGGCCTTTTCGCCGTCATAGGCCTTGAAGAACTGGCCGGTCACCAAAGTGCCGCCCCAGCCCTGCGGCCCGTTGAAGACGGCGCCCTTGGAAGAATCTTCCGGGGCGGGGAACAGTTCGGGATGCTTCAGCGCATCGGCAATGGTCTTGATGGCGGGGTGGGCGTCGGCCAGATATTTGGGGATCCACCAGCCTTGCACGGCGCCATCCGAGAGCGCCTCGACGGTAGACACCAGCTTCTTGTCGGCAATGCCCTTCTGGACGACGTCGGGCAGCAGATCGACCCAGCCTTCGGGCGCAACGTCCGGCTCACCCTTTTCGGTCATCGAGGTCAGCGTTGGCACCGTATCGCCGACGACCAGTTCCGCGTGGCAGCCATAGCCGGCATTGAGAACGATCTTGTCGATGTTGGCCAGGACTTCGGCCGACTGCCAGTTCATGTTGGAAATCGTCACGTCGCCGCACTCGGCGGCGGTGGCTGTCGCGGCAAAGCCGAACAGAGCTGCAACCAATGCGGTTGAAGCAAGAAGCTTCTTCATCAGGTTCCTCCCGGTTTTAGTCCAATGTTTCGCTTGGCATCGAATGATCGATACCGTGGCCGAACGCCTATTGTCGATGAAAGCGAGACAGCTATCAACCAATAGCCAGGACTGGTCCGGATGGTGCTTCACAGCGACATGCGCTTGTTTTTTTGCGACAGCGCCGCGACTTGCCCCGCTTATATTGCCGTCGCTTCAAAAAGGGCGTGGTGCAAGCGGATTTGGCGGGGCGGCACTTCCTTTCGCGTCGGCGAGCCGATAGCACGGCTTCTCCGCGAATCTTGCGGCAACCTATGGTGGCGGCAGATCTATGGCACACGCCCGTTCCAGCGAACATCCGACGGATTGGCCAGCGATTGCCGGCGTGATTGCGACCGTTTCGGTGTTTGCGATCGCGCAGGGGCTTACCTATCCGCTGTTGTCCTTCATCTTGCAGCGGCAGGGCGTTTCGCCGGCGATGATCGGGCTTTCGGCGGCCATGACGCCGATCGGCTTCATCGTGTCGTCGCCGATGGTGCCGATGCTGGCGCGCCGTTTCGGTTCGGGGAGAACCGCGCTCACCTGTGCGGCGCTTTCGGCGCTGACGCTGCTGCTGGTCAGCTGGACCTACAGCGTCTACCCATGGTTCCTGCTGCGCTTCATGATCGGATTGGTGACTAACCCGCTTTACGTGCTGAGCGAGACGTGGGTGATCGCTCTTGCGCCGCCATCGCGTCGCGGACGCATCATGGGGATCTATGCCACCGTCATTTCTATGGGCTTTGCGGCCGGCCCGCTATGCCTGCTTGCGGTCGGCACCGAAGGGTGGGCACCATTCCTGGTCGGGATCGGGGCGTTCGTCATTTGCGGCGCCTGCCTGGCATCCGTGCTGCACCGGCTGCCGAAGGCGGAAACGGGCGGCGAGCATGTGTCCGTGTGGCAGTTCATGCCGCTGGCGTGGCTTTTGATGTTCACGGTGGTGGTGGCCGCCGGCTTCGAGCAGGCAGTGCTGGCGCTGCTGCCGGTTTATGGCGCCTACTACGATATCGCGTCCTCCGACATGTCGGCGCTTTTGACCGTGATGATCGCCGGCAATATCGCCATGCAGGTGCCGCTCGGACTTTTGGCAGAGCGATTTTCCGCCCGTCCGGTGCGGCTGGCATGCATCTGCCTGACCGTCATTGGCTGCATGTTGTTGCCCGTTTTGATCCGCACTCCCTGGATCTGGCCATGCCTGTTCGTCTGGGGATCGGTTTCCTACGGCATCTATACGATGTCGATCGTCGAACTTGGCGAGCGCTTCACCGGCAAGACGATGGTTGCCGGCAATGCCGCCTTTGCCATGGTCTGGGGCGTCGGCGGCATCGTCATGCCGCCGCTGAGCGGCGGGGCGATGGCGCTGCTCGGCGCGCCAGGGCTTCCGCTGACGCTCGGCCTGATCTGCCTGGCCCTGGCGCTGGCCAGCGCCTTCACCATGCTGCGAGACCGCCGGTGAGCGCGGAAAGCCTTCCCGACGCGCGCTTGCCCGTTGCCGCGCTGGCCGGCGTCATCGCCAGCGTCACCGTGTTCGGCGTCGCGCAGGGTCTGAGCTATCCGCTGTTCACCTTCCTGATGCAAAAGCAGGGCATGTCATCGGGCGCGATCGGCCTTTCGGCGGCGATGACGCCGTTGGGGTTGATGACTTCGGCGCTGTTCGTGCCGGCGCTGGTTCGCCTTCTCGGCGCGAGGGGCCTGGCTGTCGGCTGTGCCACCGCCGCAGCTACGCTGTTTCTGTTCGTCGGCCTGACGCAGAACTGGTTGGCCTGGTATCCGGCGCGGTTCTTGATCGGGCTGGCCGTCAATCCGCTCTATATATTGGGCGAGGTCTGGCTGATCGCGCTGGCGCCGGCCGCGCGGCGAGGGCGGATATTGGGCGTGTTCAACGCCATTACCGGGGCTGGCTATGCCGCCGGGCCGCTGACGCTTGCCGTGCTCGGCACGGATGGGTGGCCGCCCCTCATGGTGGGCATTTTGGGCTTTCTCGGCTGCGCGCTGATCCTTTACCTCACCGCAAACCGGCTCAGCAGTTTCGACGATGGCGGGCGCCATGGCGGCGTCCTGCACTTCTGGCTGATCGCCCCGGCCTTGATGCTGGCGGTGGTGGTGTCTGCGGCGACGCAGCAAAGCATCTACTCGCTGCTGCCGGTTTTCGGCGCCGGTTATCACATGCCGGAGACGACGATCGCCACGCTGGTCGGCATCATGTCCATCGGCAATATCGTGCTGCAAATTCCGCTTGGCCTGCTGGCCGAGCGCGTCGGCGGGCGAAAGATGATAATCGCCTGCGCCGCCGCCAATCTTTGCGGGGCGCTGCTTATGCCGTTGCTGGTGACGACGCCATTGCAATGGCCGCTGCTGCTGATCATGGGCGGCGTGGGATATGGCGTTTACACCATGGCGCTGGTCGAGTTGGGCAATCGCTTTTCAGGGTCGGCGCTGGTGGCCGGAAATGCGGCCTTCGGCCTGATGTGGGGACTGGGCGGCATTATCGGGCCACCCGGTTCAGGCCTTTTCATGCAGTTTGCCGGCCCTGTCGGCCTGCCGGCGGTTATTGCGACGCTGAGCGCCATCCTGGTGCTGTTCGCCACGGTCCGCTCGCTGATGGCGCGCCGTGGCCAGGGGCTTCAATAATCGTCCTCGATTTTGCATGGGGATGCGGTAAGGTTGCGGCATGTTCATCGCGCCGCCCAGCACATGGCCGTTCGCCTCGACGCCGTCGCCGCGCACGCTTCGCGCCGAACTCTTGCTGCTGTGCGCACGCATCGGCTATTCGCCGCCCGCCGCCTCCTGACCAATTCGCCTGACGGCGCTTGCCGTTTTGAGCCAAGAGGAAAGGCTAAACCCATGACGTATCAGAATTATTCGCTGGCGCAGCTTCAAGAGATCGATGCCGCCCATCATCTCCATCCCTTCACCGACCACAAGGAACTGCGCGCCGCCGGTTCACGCATCATCACGCGCGCCGAGGGGCCGTATATCTACGATTCGGAAGGCGTCGAGCTTCTGGACGGCATGGCCGGCCTATGGTGCGTGAATGTCGGTTATGGCCGCGAAGAGCTGGCCAAGGCGGCCTATGACCAGATGAAGGAATTGCCGTACTACAACTCCTTCTTCAAATGCTCGACGCCGTCGCCGGTGCTTCTGGCCAGGAAACTGGCTGAAATCGCGCCGAAATCGGTAAACCAGGTGTTTTTCGGCTCGTCCGGTTCGGAATCCAACGATACGGCGCTGCGGCTGGTGCGCCATTATTGGGTGCTTGAGGGCAAGCCGGAAAAGAACCGCATCATCTCGCGCCACAATGCCTATCACGGCTCGACGGTTGCCGGCACGTCGCTCGGCGGCATGGAGGCCATGCACAAGCAGCTTGGCGGCGAGGTGCCGAACATTGTCCATGTGATGATGCCTTACGCCTATGAACTGGCGCTGCCGGGCGAGAGCGACCATGATTTCGGCCTGCGGGCGGCCAAGGCGGTCGAGGACGCCATTCTCGAAGCGGGCGCGGGCAATGTCGCCGCCTTCATCGGCGAGCCGATCATGGGCGCAGGCGGGGTGAAAATTCCGCCGATGAGCTATTGGCCGGAAGTGCAGCGCATCTGCCGCAAATACGACGTGCTTTTGATGCTCGACGAGGTCATCACCGGCTATGGCCGCACCGGCGAGTGGTTCGCGGCGCAGTCCTTCGGCATCGAGCCGGACACCAT
>DASYCS010000096.1:0-6501 GCA_036500025.1 Mesorhizobium sp.
GAGGCCCGAAATCTCGACGCCAGCGGCACCGGCCTTGGGCTGGCAATCGCCCGCGACATTGCCCGCAGCCATGGCGGCGACATAACGCTGGAGGACAGCCCGCTCGGCGGACTGCGCGCAATCATCAAGGTTCCGGCCTGATCGGTTTAAGCGAAAACCGATTCCAGTCAGAGACTGCATGAAAACAGCGGGTTAAGGCAGCTTTCTGAATCAGTTTGAAAATTCAGAACAGACGGCCGCCATCCGGCACCTTGCGCTCGATGGCGCCAAGCACCACTGCGCCTTCGTCGTCGGGAAAGCCGAGCGTCAGCACTTCCGACATGAATGGGCCGATCTGGCGCGGCGGAAAATTCACCACCGCAAACACCTGCCGGCCGATCAGCGCTTCGGGTGAATAATATTTGGTGATCTGCGCCGACGACTTCTTCACGCCGATCGCCGGACCGAAATCGATCTTCAGCTTGATCGCCGGCTTGCGGGCTTCGGGAAACGGCTCTGCCTCGATAATGGTGCCGGCGCGGATATCGACCTTGTCGAAATCCGCAAAGCTGATTTCCGGCTTTCTCTCGCTGCCCGCGCTCATTCCGGTTCAGCCTGGCTCAGGCGTTGCCATGCGTTTCGAACAGCACGCCGGCCAGCGCATCTTTGGCCGAAGTGCCCGACCAGACGACGAACTGGAACGCCTGGAAATAACATTCGCAAGCCTCCAGCGCCGACGACAGCAGCACCTCGACCTGCTGGCTGGACGGCTCGACGCCACCGGCAAGCAGCAGCGACTGCCGGAACATGATCGCGCCTTCCTGCTCCCACAGGTCGAAATGGCCAAACAGCATCTGTTCGTTGATGAGCGACAACAGGCGCATGATTTCCAGCGTGCGCGCTTCTGGCACCTTGATGTCGAAGGCGCAGGCGAGATGCAGCGCCTCGAAATCCTCCATCCACGAAAACGAGACGTGATAATCGGTCCAGCTGCCGGTCACCGAGATGGAAATCTCGTCGTCGCCCGCACGCTCGAACGACCAGTCATTATTATGCGCAACCTGCTCGATCACATCCACCGGATGGATATCGCGCGAGACTTCGAGTTCGAGGAGTTCCATGAATGCTTCCTGTCGTTCCGACATGGCCGCCGCGCGTTTCGCGGAATGGTCACGCACACGAACAAAATCTGTCTTGAACACGAACGGTCAGGATTGCTCGACACCGATCCCCAGATCGACCCCACCACCCGGCGCATGACCCCTTCCCCGAATCATGCAACAAATTCAGTCTATTGATCGGGAGTCGCCTGAACAGCCTAATTTTTCGCACCGCGTCATTCGCATGTGGAAAGTCGCTGTCATGAAGATTCACGCAATGCCGGTAAGCGATTCACGGCAAAGCGCTTTTTCAAGGTCTGGCTTTGTGGAAAAGTTTAACGATTATTTTTTGGCACGGGGCTTTGCAGGAGCCGCAGGTGTATCTGAAGAGGCCCCAAGCCTCGCCTCCAACGCTTCGATACGGGCGGCGAGTTTGGCATTTTCCTCGCGCGCCTTCACCGCCATGTCACGGGCCGCTTCGAATTCCTCGCGCTGCACCACGTCCATGGTGTTGAGGATACGCTCCGCCTGGCCGCGAAACGCCGTTTCGACCTCGCGCCGCACCCCTTGCGCGGCACCGGCGGCGTCGGTCATCAGCTTGGCGAATTCGTCAAGAATGCGGTTGGGTCCGGTCGACATGGCAAAACCTCGCTTGGTAGAATTGAGTTAGTAGGGCATGGCGAGGAATGCAAGGTGGTGCTTGCCTTGACCCCGCCAAAACCCTGCCGCATGTTCCGCGCCAAATCGCCCCCCTTCAATGCCCCTGCATTCAGGAGATCCCGTTGAGCGACTATCTGCTCCTGCCGCTTGCGGCCCTGCCCTTTCCCAACATTGATCCTGTCATCGTCACCATCGGTCCGCTGGCGATCCACTGGTACGGCGTCGGCTACATCGTCGGCATCCTGTTTGCCTGGTGGTATGCAAGGCGTCTCGTCACCAGCCCCAAGCTGTGGCCGAACGGCGAATTCCCCATGAAACCGGAAGCGCTGGATGATTTCATCGTCTGGGCCGCCATCGGCGTCGTGTTGGGCGGGCGAACCGGCTACGTGCTGTTCTACGACCTGCCGCGCTACCTCGCCAATCCGCTCGATATCTTCGCGGTCTGGCAGGGCGGCATGTCGTTTCACGGCGGCATGCTCGGCACCATCCTCGCCATGGTGCTGTTTGCGCGCTCGCGCGGCATAAGGCCCTGGACTCTGCTCGATGTCGTCGCCGCCGGCGTGCCGGTCGGCCTCGGTCTCGTCCGCGTCGCCAATTTCATCAATTCCGAACTCTGGGGCAAGCTGACCGACGTGCCGTGGGCGGTCGAATTCCCCAATGGCGGTCCCTTCCCGCGCCATCCGAGCCAGATATACGAGGCGCTGCTGGAAGGCGTGGTGCTGTTTCTGGTGCTGCGCTTCCTCACCCATTCGCGGCTGAAACTGAAGACGCCGCGCTTCGTCGGCGGCGCTTTCGTCTGCGGCTACGGCCTGTCGCGCATTTTCGTCGAGTTCTTCCGCGAACCCGATGCGCAGCTTGGCTACCTCTTCGGCGGCTGGCTGACCATGGGCATGGTCCTGTCGCTGCCGATGCTGCTGTTCGGCATCTGGTGCATGGCCACCGCCAAACCCGCAGCAGCGCCCCAACAGGCATGACGCGGCTCAAACGGCGCATCGTCGAGCTGATTTCGGCGCTCGGACCTGTTCCCGTCAGCGAATATATGGCGCTGTGCCTGTTCGATCCGCAAGACGGCTACTACACGACGCGCGAACCGTTCGGCGTCGAGGGCGACTTCACCACGGCGCCCGAAATCAGCCAGATGTTCGGCGAACTGGTCGCCGTCTGGCTTTACGAGGCGTGGAACGCGCTCGGCCGGCCAATGCCCGTCACCTTCGCCGAAATCGGCCCCGGCCGGGGCACCCTGATGAAGGACATGCTGCGCACCCTGTCGCGCCTCGATGCCGCTTTCACCGCCAATGCCGCCTTCGCCATGGTAGAGACCAGCCCAAGGCTGGCCGAAATCCAGAAACGGACGCTTGCCGGCTCGCCCGCAACGCCAGGCTGGCACGAAACCGTCGAAACGCTGCCCGATGCGCCGCTGATCATCGTCGGAAACGAACTGTTCGACGCGGTCCCCATCCGCCAGTTCGTGCGCACCGACACCGGCTGGCGCGAGCGCATGGTCGGCCTCGACGACGATGAAAACCTGGCCTTCTTCGCCGGCGCCGCCTCGCTTGACCCGCCGCTTTTGCCCGCCGATGCAGGCGAAGCGCCACTCGGCGCCATTGTCGAGCTTGCGCCCGCCCGTTCGGCGATGATGACGGCGATTGCCGAACGCATTGCCCGCCGCGGGGGTGCAGGCCTGTTCATCGACTACGGCTATTTGAGGCCAGCCACCGGCGATACGCTGCAAGCGCTGCGCAGGCACCGGCATGAGGACGTGCTGGCGAGTCCGGGCGAAGCCGACCTCACCGCCCATGTCGATTTCGCGGCCTTGGCCGGCATTGCGCGCGCGCACGGCCTTGGCGCAAGCGCCATCGACCAGGGTGAATTCCTGCTCGCCATGGGCCTGCTGGAACGTGCCGGCCAGCTTGGCCGCAACGCCGGTCAAGCCTTGCGCGAAACGCTCGCCGGCGAGGTCGAGCGGCTTGCAGGCCCGCAGGCGATGGGCCAGCTTTTCAAGGTCCTGGCGATCGTGTCTGGCGGGCTGACCCTGGCGCCGTTCCCGCTGGCCGATTGACTTTCGGCGCGGCGCTGCTCCACTGTTGCGCTCTCTGGACGGGCAGGCGGCGACCACACTTTGCTTGACGAACATCATGGTGGAGACAACAAAGCGGCAATGTCGAATCAGACCAAACCGGATCCCATTCGCGCTTCCCTCCTCGAAGGGATGGCGGCTCGCGGCATTCGCCACGGCTATTTCACCCGCACCGGCGGCGTCTCCGGCGGCATCTATTCCGGCCTTAACATCGGCGCGGGGTCGAACGACGACCAGACGCTGGTGCAGGAAAACCGCCGCCGCGTCGCCGAATGGATGGGCGTCGCCCCAAGCCATCTCCTGACCGCCTATCAGATTCATTCGCCCGATGTCGTCGTCGCGCGCGAGCCGTTTTCCGGCGACCGCCCCAAGGCCGACGCCATCGTCACCGACCGGCCGGGCATCGCCATCGGCGCATCGACCGCCGATTGCGGCCCCGTGCTGTTTGCCGACGCGCAGGCGCGCATCATCGGCGCGGCCCATGCCGGCTGGAAGGGTGCGTTCACCGGCGTGCTGGAAAACACCATAACCGCCATGGAAGGCCTTGGCGCGCGGCGCGAAAATATCGTCGCCGTTCTCGGCCCCTCCATCGGCCCGAAAAACTATGAGGTCGGCCCGGAATTCGTCGCCCGCTTCCTCGATGCCGATGCCGGCAATGGCCGCTATTTCGCACCCTCGGCAACGCCCGGCCATTCCATGTTCGACCTCAACCTCTACACGCTCGACCGCCTGAACAAGGCCGGCGTGCAGGCCGACGCGCTAGGCCGCTGCACCTATGCCGAGGAAGACCTGTTCTACTCCTACCGCCGCACCACCCATCGCGGCGAGCCGGATTACGGGCGGCAGGTATCCGCTATCGTTTTGGAGAATACGTAATGGCCCTGCATTTCGAACGCTCGGAATTCGACGCGCGGCGCGACCGGCTGATGATCGAGATGGCCGACAAGAAGCTCGACGCCGTGCTCCTGTTCGCGCAGGAAAGCATGTACTGGCTGACCGGCTACGACACGTTCGGCTTCTGCTTCTTCCAGAGCCTGATCGTCAAGGCTGACGGCTCGATGGTGCTGCTGACCCGCTCGGCAGATTTGCGCCAGGCGCGCCATACCTCGATCATCGAAAACATCGTGCTGTGGACCGACCGCGACGGCGCCAACCCGGCCATCGACCTGCGCAACCTGCTCAACGACCTCGACCTACTCGGCAAGCGCATCGGCGTCGAATACGACACCCACGGCTTGACCGCCTTCAACGGCCGTCGCCTCGACGAGCAGTTGCAGACCTTCGGCCAGATCGCCGACGCTTCCGGCATCGTCGGCCGGCTGCGGCTGTTCAAAAGCCCGGCGGAAGTCGCCAAGGCGGAAAAGGCGGCCAACCTCTCCGACGACGCGCTCGACGCTGCGCTGCCGCTCATCAAGCAGGGCGGCGATGAAGCCGCTATCCTGGCCGCCATGCAGGGCACGATCTTTGCCGGCGGCGGCGATTATCCCGCCAACGAATTCATCATCGGCTCCGGTCCGGATGCGCTGCTTTGCCGGTACAAGGCCGGCCGCCGCAAGCTGACCAAGAACGACCAGCTGACGCTGGAATGGGCGGGCGTGTTCCACCACTACCACGCGCCGATGATGCGCACCGTGCTCACCGGCAAGGTGTCCAAGCGCCATCAGGAGCTGTTCGACGCCGCCCGCGCCGCCTTGCTGGCAGTTGAAAAGGTAATGACGCCCGGCAACAGTTTCGGCGACGTTTTCGACGCTCATGCCCGCGCCTTGGAAGCCCATGGCCTGACCAAGCACCGGCTGAATGCCTGCGGCTATTCGGTCGGCGCGCGCTTCACGCCCTCCTGGATGGACATGCCGATGTTCTATCAGGGCAACCCGGAACCGATCGCGCCCAATATGACGCTGTTTGCCCACATCATCATCGCCGATTCGGAAACCGAGACCGCGATGACGCTTGGCCGCACCTATCTGACCACGGAATCGCAGCCGAAGCCGCTGTCGCGCCATGATCTCGACTTGATCGTGCAGTGAATCCGAAACGGAAGGGCATTCGCCAGGGAGTTTTACGCCGATGAGACGATCGCATGTGACGACCGTATCATTGCTGATGGCGACGGTTCTGTGTGGCTGCACCCGCGCCAATGACGTGCTGGACCCTTCCGCCATCAAGCCGACCGCCGGGCAGGCCGCGCCTGTAGCGCAGGGTGGCGCTGCGCCAACCGTCCCCGCCATGCCGGCAACGCAGCCGGCCTCGACGGCGACGCCCGCGCAGAGCGCGGCGGTCATGGCCCGGATCCGGTTGCAGATCGCGCCGATCGTCGGCCCGACGGTCGAGGCCGCGACCCCGCTCACCGAACGGCTGGGACTGCGCGCCCGCGAACGCGGACTGGCGCTGACCGGCAGTTCCGGCGCTCAGACGCCGACGCATGTGCTGAAGGGTTATTTCTCCGCCGTTTCAGAAGGCCCGGACACCACCGTCATCTATGTCTGGGATGTATATGACCCGGCCGGCAACCGCCTGCACCGCATCAACGGCCAGCAGAAAGCCCCTTCCGTGAAGGGCGGCGACGGCTGGACGGCGGTAGCACCGGCCACCATGCAGGCGATTGCAGACGCCGCCATCGAGCAGCTTGCCGCATGGCTCGCGGCCAACCCCGGCTAAAGTGTCCCACGCAGTAATCCACCGCCA
>DASYCS010000097.1:0-9969 GCA_036500025.1 Mesorhizobium sp.
AATATAGTCGATGACGATGACGTCGAGGCCGCGCTGGCGCTTCAGCCGCCGCGCCCGCGCCGAAAGCTGGGCGATGGAGATGCCGCCGGTCTGATCGATGAACAGCGGGATTTTCTGCATGGTCTGCGAACAGGCGACCAGTTTTTCAAAGTCCATCTCGGAAATTTCGCCACGGCGGATTTTCGACGAAGGGATTTCCGTCTGCTCGGAAATGATGCGGGTGGCCAGCTGTTCCGACGACATTTCGAGCGAGAAGAAGCCGACGACGCCGCCATTGGCTGCCTTGAACGAGCCGTCCGCCTGCTGCGCCGGCACGTAGGCCTCGGCGATATTGAAGGCCATGTTGGTGGCGAGCGAGGTCTTGCCCATGCCTGGACGCCCGGCGATGATGATAAGATCGGAGGGTTGAAGCCCGCCCATGCGGCTGTCGAGATCGCGCAGGCCGGTGGCGATGCCGGAAAGATGCCCGTCGCGCATATAGGCGGCGTTGGCCATGTCGACGGCGGTCTTCACCGCGTCGGTGAAGCTCTCGAAGCCGCCATCGTAGCGGCCGGTCTCGGCCAGTTCGAACAGGCGGCGTTCCGCGTCCTCGATCTGCTCGGACGGAGCCATGTCGACCGGCGCGTCATAGGCGATGTTGACCATGTCTTCACCAACGGTGATCAGCGCGCGCCGCGTGGCAAGGTCATAGATGGCGCGGCCATAATCGGCGGCATTGATGACGGTGACCGCCTCGGCGGCGAGGCGCGCCAGATAATGCGCCACCGTCATGTCGCCGACCTTCTCGTCGGCGGGCAGGAACGTCTTGATGGTCACCGGATTGGCCATCTTGCCCATGCGGATCAACTCGGCCGAAACGTCGAAGATCTTGCGGTGCAGCGGCTCGTAGAAATGGCCGGACTTCAGGAAGTCCGAAACACGGTAGAAGGCGTCGTTGTTGACGAGGATAGCGCCGAGCAGCGCCTGCTCGGCCTCGATATTGTTCGGGGCCTCCCGGTAGAGCGGTTGTTCCGCAACACTGAATTTCCGAGCTGCGTCTGCCATGTCATCCCCGATTCTCGCCTCGTATCTCGATACCAGAACGAGACAAGCCGGTGCTGATTTATCTGCATCGGTATCGATCGAACCGACATTACTTACCGCGATTCACAGCCTTGCAACGCCGTGGAAAGATTAACCGTTGACTCGCACCGACATTGCGAGTCGCAGTCGCCTTTATAGAACAAAAAAGGAACAAATTGCAAGCGCCTCAGGTAGGCTTCAATCCTCGACTGTATCGCCCCAGTCCGCCCTGCGCGCGCGCCTGAACACCTCGCCGTCGCGTTTGGTGAACAGCCGTTCCTCAACTTCGCCATCCGGCCGGCACAATTTCAGCGCCACCTTGCCGGAGCCGGATTTGGGCGCCGCAAGCACCCTTGCCGCGCGATGGGCGGCGGGCCGGCGCGAGGCGGCGACGAAAATGAACTTCTCGTCCTCCCATGGCACCTCGGCGTCCTTGGCCAGCCGATGCAGGCGCGAGCGGGCGACCCGCCGGGAAAAATGGCACCAGTCGGACGCCACAAGCGGGCAGGGAATTTCATGCGGACAGGGGGCGAGAATATGTGCTCCAGTGGCGATCAGCAGCGCGCGCGCTTCGAGGATGCGCCGCCAGCCGGCAGGCGTGCCTGGCTCGATGATGAGCAGGGTGTCGGCGGTCAGGTCCCACAGCTTGCCGATCAGCTTGGGTAGCGAAGCCGGCGCGATTTCATCGAGCACATAGGCGAGCGTGACGAGATCGGCTGGCGCGGAGCCGCCAAGTTCGATGGTGGCGTCGCCGGCAAGCCACGCCGTTTCAATGGCCAGGCCACCCTCTGCAAGAAGGTGCTGACCGATTTTGCGCGCCGGCTCGCTTGCTTCCAGCAATGTTGCCTGCCGCAGATCGGGCCACGATTGGGCCGCTGCCCACAAAACCGTGCCGGGGCCGGCCCCGATATCGAGCAACGTTTCGGGTGAAAAATCGGGCCGTGCTTCGCGCAAGGCGTCGAGGCTTGCGCGCGCCGCCGCATAGGTCGCCGGCAGCCGCGTTGCCAGATAAGCCTTGACGGCAAGGTCCTGCGCCATGTGTAACCGGCCGTCGCGCAGTTCGGCGCGGTAGCGGTCGGACAGCGTTTTCGCCGCCTGCCTGATTGCGGCCAACGGCGTGTCTTCGAGCAGGCGATCGACCGCCTGACGCAATGGCGCGGGAAGCTCCACCTCAGGCTCCCCGAGGTGCAAACAGGATGGTCGATGCGCCGCCGATACACAGCAGCGCGCCGATAATATCCCAGCGGTCGGGGCGGACGCCTTCAGCCAGCCACAGCCAGAGCAGCGAAATGGCGATGTAGACGCCGCCATAAGCGGCAAAGGCGCGCCCTGCGGCATCGGCCTGCACCTGCGCCAGAAGCCAGCCGAACAGGATGAGGCAGGCGAGGCCCGGCACAAGCCACAGCGCCGGTTTTTCAAGCCGCCACCAGGCCCAGATGGAATAGCAGCCGGCAATCTCTGCCAGCGCCGCCGCGATATAGAGAAGATAGGTCATGAACCGGCCCCGAAATGCCGGTGTCTTATCGGCCGCGAATGCGACCCTTGGCAAGCGCCTGGAGGCAGGCGGGTGTGACGAGGCCTGACCGGGGCATTCAGGCCGTGTTCCTCCCGCTGCTCGCGGGGAGGTGCCGCATGCGGCGAAACGGACAGGGGACCGCCGGACGCCGCCCTAACCAATCCACCGCCGGAACCGGCTACTTCGTGCCGGAAACCTTGCGCTTGCTGACGGGCTTTGCCTTTGGCCGGTCACCGTGCGTGGCGGCGGCTTCGCCGGGCTGGTGGCCCATTTCGTGCATTTCCAGCGCCTTTTCGCACTTGCCGATATAGTCGCGCGTCATCGGCAGCACGTCGTTTTTGCGGGTCAGCTGGATCTGGAACACGACCAAATCCTGCCAGCGGAACGAGGCTTCGGAGCCGCAGAGGTAGAATTCCCACATCCGGCAGAAGCGTTCGTCGTAGATTTCCTTGACCTTGTCGCGGTTGGCCATGAAGCGCTCGCGCCAGTGCTTGAGCGTGTCGGCGTAGTGCAGGCGCAGGATTTCCACATCGGTGACCGCAAGGCCGGAGCGCTCGATGTGCGGCGTGACTTCCGACAGCGCCGGAATGTAGCCGCCCGGAAAGATGTGTTTGCGGATGAAGGCGCTGGTGGTGGTGGGCGGCGCGGTGCGCCCGATCGTGTGCAGCACCATCACCCCATCCGGCTTCAGCAACGTCGCGCATTTGTCGAAGAAGGTGCGGTATTGCGTGACGCCGACATGCTCGAACATGCCGACCGAAACGATGCGGTCGAAGCGCTCCGAGAGGTCGCGGTAGTCGCGCAACTCGATATGGACATGGTCTTCCAGGCCTTGCGCGCGGATACGGTCGTTCGCCACCTGATGCTGCTCGGTCGACAGCGTGACGCCAAGCACGTCGGATTCGAAATTCTTGGCGAGATAGAGCGCCAGGCCGCCCCAGCCGCAGCCTATGTCGAGAATGTTCTGGCCGGGCTTGATGCTGAGCTTTGCCGCGAGGTGCCGCTTCTTGGCGAGTTGGGCCTCTTCCAGCGTCATGTCCGGGCGCTCGAAATAGGCGCAGGAATATTGCATGTCCTCGTCGAGGAAGAGCTTGTAAAGCTCGCCCGAGAGGTCGTAGTGGCGCTCGACATTGCGCTTGGAGCGGCGCTCGGTGTTCCATTGCTGCAACGGCCGCGCCGTCATGCGGGCTGAATTGAGCAGCCTTCCCCATGTCGAATCGGTCCAGGAAATGCCGATATTATTGTAGATCAGGTGGAGGAAGCTCAGGACGTCGCCCTCGATGAAATCGAGTTCCTCGTCCATGTAGGCTTCGGGAATGGCAAGCGTCGGGTGAAGCGTGATCGCGCGTTCCGCATGGCGCGTATGGATGACCATATGCACCTTTTCGCCGGAGCCGTCGCCGAATCGACGGGTGGTGCCATTCGGTCCCGTTATGCTGAGATCACCGGTGTGGACGATACGCTCCACAATGCGTTGCAGAAATACATTCATGGCCAAACCTATAGGCAAAACACGTTCATGGCGCGATTGTGCTAAAAGCGAAGGCTCTTGAAAAGTTCCATAATAGAAAAAAGCCCGGTCACAAGGGCCGGGCTTTTATGCCAGAAATGTCTCTCCGGCGCCAAAAGACGATAGAGCCTATTCCTCTTCGCCTTCGAATTCGGCGTTCGGATCGAAGAAATTATCCGGCCGGGCATTGTCGTTGATGTCTTCGCCGTAGATGGCCTCGGCGGTCGTCAGCGTCTCGCCCTTGGCCTGGCGCTCGGCTTCGTCGGCCGTGCGGGCGATGTTGAGCGTGATGGTGACCTCGACTTCCGGATGCAGCGCTACCGCCACATTGGTCAGGCCGATGGTCTTGATCGGGTGGTTGAGTTCAACCTGGTTGCGGCTGATCGAGAAGCCTTCCGCCGTCAGAAGGTCGGCGATGTCGCGGGTGGAGACCGAACCGTAGAGCTGGCCGGTTTCGCCGGCCGAGCGGACGGCCACGAAGCTCTTGCCGTCAAGCGTGTCGGCAATCTGCTGGGCTTCCGACTTGCGCTCGAGGTTGCGCGCTTCGAGTTGGGCGCGCTGGCCTTCGAATTTGGTCTTGTTGGCGGCGTTGGCGCGCAGCGCCTTGCCCTTGGGCAAAAGGAAGTTGCGGGCGAAGCCGTCCTTCACCTTGACGGTGTCGCCCATCTGGCCGAGGCGGGCCACGCGTTCGAGAAGTATCACGTCCATGATCATGTACCTTTTCATGTGGCCCATAATCGGGCCGGGAAACGAACAGGTCAGGACAAAAAGGGGCGTCGCCGCCGGTATCGCTGTCCTGCCTGTGGCAGTTAGAGGGGCATCGCCCTCAACTCGGGATTTGTCGTCGGCCAGCCATGCCCGTCACGGCTGGAGAGAGGCGGCGGACGCCAAACGCCCGCCGCAAGAAATCAGCGAACCACGTAGGGCAGCAGGCCGAGGAAACGCGCGCGCTTGATCGCCTTGGCGAGTTCGCGCTGCTTCTTCTGGCTGACGGCGGTGATGCGCGACGGCACGATCTTGCCGCGCTCGGAAATGTAGCGCTGGAGAAGACGCACGTCCTTGTAGTCGATCTTCGGTGCGTTGGCGCCGGAGAAGGGGCAGGTCTTGCGGCGGCGATGGAACGGACGCCGGGTCGGGATCTGGTTGATGTCGACCATTATTCTGCGCTCCCTTCAAAGCTGCGCTGCGGACGCGGGCCACGGTCGCCGCCGCCATCGCGGTCGCCGCCGAAGCTGCGCGCCGGACGATCGCCACGATCGCGGTCACCGAACGAACGCGGGCCGCGGTCACGGTCGCCGAAGCCACCGCGCTCGGAGCGTTCTTCGCGCTTCTGCATCATGGCCGACGGACCTTCTTCGTGGTTCTCGACCTTGACGGTCAGGAAGCGAAGAACGTCTTCGGACAGACCCATCTGGCGCTCCATTTCATTGAGCGCCGCCGGCGGGCAGGTGATGTCCATCAGCGTGTAGTAAGCCTTCCGGTTCTTGTTGACCCGGTAGGTGAGGGATTTCAGTCCCCAGTTCTCGACCCGGCCAACCGAGCCGCCGCCAGCCGCGATGACACCCTTGAAACGCTCAACGAGTTCATCGACCTGCTGCTGCGACAGATCCTGCCGGGAAAGGAACACATGTTCGTAAAGAGCCATATTGTTCTATTGCCTTTCTTCGTTTCTCTTCCGGTCCCGGCGGCGAGAGCCTCTGCAACTTCTCTGATCCGCCAGGGCGGAGAAGAAAGGAGCACGACGAGATGGTCGAGAGCGGAGACACGGGAGGCGGAAGCGCTTTTGAGCTTCACACGGAGGCTTTCTTGCGAAAACCTCCGGCCCTCCGTTCAGCCCCCAGCTGAGACCGGCAGATTGCCGGCGTCTATACAGGAAACTGGCCGCAACGCAAGTCCAGCGCCGGGGAAGGGCCGGTATTCGTCGGCCGATATCAGGATTGGCTGCGTCCGACCGCCATCCTGCCCACCGCCAGAATGATGTAGATGCCGAAGAACACCGCCAGCGCCCAGCCGAAGCCGTTCGGGCCGAACGCATCCATGCCGATGCCGATCGCCTGCGGTCCCAGCACCATGCCGACGCCGTAGCACAAAACGAAGGCGGCATTGGCCGATGCCAGTTCATGCCCCGACAGCTTTGAGCCGAGATGCGCAAGGCCGACCGTGTACATGGCCGCCACCACGCCGCCCCAGACGAACAGCAGCGCCGCCATCAGGTGCCAGTTTGACGCAAACAGCGGCATGAAAGCCGCGCCAAGCAGGCCGACAAACGCGCATACCATGAGCAGATAGCGCCGGTCCTTGACGCGGTCGCTGATCATGCCGATGGGAATCTGCAACAGCACATTGCCAAGCCCGATCATGGTCAAAAGCAGGGCTGCGTCCGTCTCCGAATAGCCGATGCGGTTGCCGTAGATCGGAAACAGCGCAAAGCCGCCGGTCTCGACCGCGCCGAACACCAGAACGGCGGCAGTCGCCGTCGGCACCAGCCAGATATAGCGCAGGAAGCCGCTGGTTTCCTCGCCTTTGGCGCGGATAGCGGGGCTTTCCTTGCGCGCCATCAGCACCGGGATGGCGGCCAGCACCACCAGCAGGATGGTGACGCCGAAGGGCAGGAAGCCGGTGCTGCCAAGGCGCGAAAACAGCCATGGCCCGGCGGCGAAGCCGAGCGACAGCACCGTCGCGTAGACGCCCAGCACCAGCCCGCGCCGTCGCGGCGGCGCCGAGGTGCTGATCCAGAACTCCGAAAGAATGAACAGCACGGTGAGCGAGATATGCAGCGCTATGCGCAGCGGAAACCACATCCAGAAATCGGGAGCGAAATGGAAGCCGACAAAGGCAAGCGCCCCGGTCGCGATCATGGCCAGCATCGTCCACGCAACGCCGAATCGCTGCGCCAGCGGCGTCGCCAGCGGGGCGCCGGCAATGGAGGCGAAGCCGGCGACGGCGGTGTTCAGCCCGATCATCGTTGCCGAATGCCCGCGCGATTCGAGAATGACGCTGAGCAGCGGCATGCCGAGGCCGATGGCGATGCCCACCACGCTGATGGACGAAATCGCCGCTATCATCGGCAGCCAGTGGATGCGCTCGTCAGCTTCCGTTTGGATTTCGACCGTCATGAAATGAATGCCTAAACTGTTACAGGAGATCGCGGACGTAACGCTTGCCGACAAGCCGGAAGAAGGGAACTTTTCCGCCAGGCCGCAGCAGCGGGTCCACGGCGAGGCGGTTTTCCAGCTCTTCCAATATCGTGCGGGTAATGCCCGGTATATCGGCATTGCGGGCCTGGCCCAGCGTCAGCCAGACCAATTCCTCAAGCTCGTTCGTCGGTCCGCCCTCAGGCAGGGCCTTGGCGACGTCGCTGCGCCACATGCTGAGGAACCGCGTATCGAACCGGCGCACCCGGCCGGGCGGGGTGATGGCGCGGGCAATGAAGCGCACGGTGTCGAGCGAAGGCTGCACATCATGTTCGACGAAACCTTGCCAGTCCCGCTTGGTGGTGGCGAAAGCGCCGCTGCGCCCAATGAGCAGCCCCGCTTCCTCATAGGTCTCGCGGATGGCCGACAGGGCGATGGCGCGCACGCGGGCGGCGCTCATGCGGCCGGGACCGGCGCGAAGCGTGGCTTCCTCGTCGGGATGCAGGCCGGCCACCACGCCGATGCGGCTGTCCGCCGGATCGGTACGGCCGCCTGGAAACACGAATTTGCCCGGCATGAAGGCATGACGCGCGCTGCGCCGGCCCATCAGCACGAAAACCTCGTCGCCTTTGCGCTCAAGCAGGATCAGCGTTGCCGCGTCGCGTGGCCGCAACGGCCCTTTTGCACGAGCCACATCGCTGCGTTCGGCTTGCTGAGGTTGCGCCCGGTTCAACTCATTCATGGGCACGACCTAGCGGAAACTTACTGCCGATGAAAGGGACGCACGCAACCGCAAGATTGCGCCAGCGCTGCTTTATGCTTCCGGGTGGGTCTCGATGGTATCGTCCTCGCCGCCGAAGCCGTGCATGTAATTGGCCCATTGCAAGCCGATGACCGCGCCTTTGATCGGTTGCAGCAAAAGCAGCGACAGCACGACCGTCAACGGCAGCCATACCACGAGGTGCAGCCACATCGGCCATACGGTCGCGACTTCCACAGCCATGAAGCCGCCGACGACGATGTGGCCGACGATGGCGATGACCAGATAGGCCGGCAGGTCGTCGGAGCGGTTATGGGAAATGTCTTCCCCGCACACCGAACAATTATCGACCGGCTTGACGAAGGAGCGAAACAGCTTGCCTTCGCCGCAATGCGGGCAGCGGCCGCGAAAGCCGAATTTCATCGCCTGCCACAGCGGCCTGGCAACGCGGCCCGACTGGTGCACTCCGCCGAAAACCTGCTCTTGCGCCATTGGAACATCCATTTCAACGTCTCCTGCCGCGCGAACCCGGCTGCGATGCGCGGCCGCGCTGCTTTTGGCCCTTCGCCTTGTGGAACGAACGCTTCGATCCAGGCAAGGGCTTCGGCTCGGTCAACATCTCGAAGCGCATTGCGCCGGCCATCGGCGCTACTTCCAGCAGCCGAACCTCGACGCGGTCGGCAAGCTGATAGCCTTTTCCTGTGCGCTCCCCGAATAGAGACCGGGCTGCTTCGTCGTATATATAGTAGTCGCCGCCGAGAGATGAAACCGGGATAAAGCCGTCTGCGCCATACTGCGGCAATTGGACAAACAGCCCCGATTTGGTGACGCCCGAGATGCGGGCGTCGAAGCGGTCGTCCACGCGTTCGGCCAGATAGGCGGCGATCAGCCGGTCCACCGTATCACGCTCGGCCTTCATGGCGCGCCGTTCCGCCGCCGAGATCAGCACGCCGACATCTTCCAGCCGTGCTTCTTCCTCGCGCGTCAGCCCGTCGGGTCCAAGCCCCAGCGCGCCGATCAGCCCGCGATGCACGATCAGGTCGGCATAGCGGCGGATCGGCGAGGTGAAATGGGCATAGCGCCGCAGATTGAGGCCGAAATGGCCGATATTGGCGGGCGCGTATTCGGCCTGGCTTTGCGAACGCAGCACCACCTCGTTGACAAGCCCTTCATTGTCTTCGCCGCGCACCCGCTCAAGAATGCCGTTGAACTGGCTCGGCCGCATCTGCGCGCCGCGCGCCAGCGACAGGCCGATCGTCTGCAAGAATTCGCGCAGCGATTCCTGCTTGGCCATCGACGGCGCGTCATGGACGCGGAAAAGCAGCGGTTGCTTCTTCGCCTCCAGCGTCTCTGCGGCCGCCACATTGGCCTGGATCATGAATTCTTCGATGAGTTTGTGCGCATCGAGCCGCTCCGGCACGATGACACGGTCGACGGTGCCGTCTTCCTTCAGCACGATCTTGCGTTCCGGCAGGTCGAGTTCCAGCGGCTGGCGGCTGTCGCGGCCGCGTTTCAGCACGGCGTAGGCCTCCCATAGAGGCCTCAGCACCGCCTCAAGGATCGGGCCGGTCTTGTCGTCGGGCGCGCCGTCGATGGCCGCTTGAGCTTGCGTATAAGCGAGCTTCGCGGCCGATTTCATCATGACGCGGTGAAACGAATGCCGGATCTTGCGGCCCTCGATCGAAAACGTCATGCGCACAGCCAGCGCCGGGCGGTTCTCGCCTTCGCGCAGCGAGCAGAGGTCGTTGGAAATGCGCTCCGGCAGCATCGGCACGACCCGGTCGGGGAAATAGACCGAATTGCCGCGCTTCAGCGCCTCGCGGTCAAGCGCCGTGCCGTGGCGCACATAAGCGGCGACGTCGGCGATGGCGACGGTGACGATGAAGCCGCCGGGGTTCTTCTCGTCCATGTCGGGTTCGGCGAACACGGCATCGTCATGGTCCTTGGCGTCGGCCGGATCGATGGTGACGAGCGGCACCGCCCGCCA
>DASYCS010000098.1:0-3869 GCA_036500025.1 Mesorhizobium sp.
CGCGCGCAAGGCGCTGGACGCCGCCGAGGCGGCAGGCCTGCCGGAGCCTTTGACCAAGGGTTCGGTGGTTGCCTCCGACGCCTTTTTCCCGTTTGCCGATGGCCTGCTGTCGGCCATCGAGGCCGGCGCCACCGCCGTTATCCAGCCGGGCGGATCGATGCGCGACGACGAGGTGATCGCCGCCGCCGATGCGCACGGCATCGCCATGGTGTTTACGGGGACGCGTCACTTCCGGCACTAGGCATAGGACTACCCTTTCGGCCTGTCCGCCGGGTAGGGTGTGCCGGCCAGGAGCCACATGCCGGCGCCGAGGAACAGCACGATTGCCGCCATGCCGAGGCGGGGCGAGCCGCTCAAGGCGGTTATGGTGGCGACGGTGAACGGCGCGGCGAAACTCGTCGCCCGCCCGGCCAGCGCATAGATGCCGAAATAGCGGCCCGATTCCTCCGCCGTGACGCTGCGCGCCATGTAGGAACGCGAGGACGCCTGCACCGGGCCGAAGGCAAGGCCGACCAGAAGGCCGAAAGCGATATAGGCTTTTTCCGCCGGCGTGCCGAACAGGCCGCCTGAATCGACGCCGGGCAGCGGCCATGCGCCGAGCAGCGTATAGCCCGGTCCGGTCGAAACGATGCCGAGCGTGGCGATAGTCAGCAGGACCAGCGAGACCATCACCATCTTCTTCGAGCCGAGCGATGAATCCAGCCGTGCGGCGACCAGGCAGCCGAAGATGGCGACGATGTTGAGGATGATGCCGTAGATGCCGATCTCGGTGATCGACCAGCCGAACATCGCCGCCGCAAAGGCGCCGCCCAGCGCCAGCAGCGCGTTGACGCCGTCCTGATAGAGCATGCGGGCGATGAGGAAGCGGAAGATGCCGCCGCGTTCGCGTACTTCCGCGATGGTCGCCTTCAGTTCCGCCAGCCCCGCGCGCACCGCCGGGCCGATGGGGATGCCCCGTTTCGAATCCGGCGTGTAGAAAAACATCGGCAGGATGAAGACCAGATACCACAGCGCCGAAAGCGGGCCAGTGGCGCGCGCGTCCTCGCCGAGCTTCGGGTCGAGGCCGAACAGCGGCGTTGCGCCGATGATGGTCTTGCCGGTTTCCGGCGAACCGGCGAGGAAGCCGACGACGAAGATCAGCGCGATCATGCCGCCGAGATAGCCAAGGCCCCAGGCAATATTGGAAATCCTGCCGATTTCGCTTTTCGGCACTAGGCGGGGCATCATGGAATCGTTGAACACGGTCGAAAACTCGGCCGCCACCGAAGCCAGCGAGAAGAACAGCACGGCGACATAGAGGTTGGAGCCGGGCGCGGCGAACCACAGCAGCGAGAGGCTGACGATCTGCACGATGGCGAAAAAGCCGATCCATGGCTTTCGCGGTCCGGTCTGGTCGGAGATGGAGCCGAGTACCGGCGACAGCACGGCAATGACGAGGCCGGCGGCGGCGATGCCATATCCCCATGCCGCCTGGCCGAGTGCCGGGTCGCTGGCCATGCGCGAGACGAAATACGGGCCGAAGATGAAGGTGGTGACGACTGTGAAGAAGGGCTGCGCGGCCCAATCGAAAAGCATCCAGCCCCAGATGCCCCGGCCCGATGCGCGCTGCACTTCTGTTTCGGCCATGGATGCTCCCGTACCCGGTGCGCATGTGTGCACATTGTCCGGCGGCATGTAAATGGGCCGGTGGCGATGTAAACGGCCCAACTGGACGCAAATGGGCTGGAGTGGCCGCAAGCGGTCTGCGAGACGGAAATAGCGGCGCCGACCCTGAGGCCGATGCCGCCATCGATCACCGGATGGTCAGGTCGCTCATCAGTCCCGACGCCACCGAAAGACGCGAGACGGTCAGGTCGCCGCCCTCGGTCAGGGCTTGAAGGCGCGCGCGCACCCGCGCGATGTTCTCGCCGCCCGCTTCGAGCCACGCCGCCACCGGGTCCGGCGCGCCGGCATAGGCGGTGAGCGCCGCCACCGCCATGCCGCGCCGGGCGACGCCGATGGTGTCGATGGCGCGCGACAGCGCCAGTTGATCGTAATAGTCGGAGGGCGAAATGGAATGCACCGCGTCCTCGATGCGGGCGATGCGGAAGGCTTCGCTGACGGTGAAGAACGCCTTGGCGGCGGCAACGATCCCGGCATTGGCCGCCTGCGCCGTCAGGGCGATGTCGGGGATCAGTTCGGCGATGTCGGTCAAAGCCAGCCGTTCGGCCAGCTTTTCCGGCGCGCCGCCCTTGAACAGGCCATGCTTGCGTTCCTCGATGCGCTGGCGCGAGAATTCCGGCAGCAGCGAAAGCAGCTTCGGCTCCAGTGCCTTGCGGACCTCGACCAGATCGGCGATCCACTTGCCCAGCGGCACAGAGGCGGTCTCGTTCTTCAAATACCAGCCGCAGGTCGTGTAGATGAGCCGGCTGACCGTCTGGTAGAGATCGAGCTGGATTTGCCCGTCGATCCTGTTGTCGAGCGCGTCGATTTCGCGGTAGAGCGCCGGCAGGCCAAAGCCGTCGCGGACGGCGGCGAAGGTGCGCACCACATCGGCGGCGCTGCGTCCGGTGGATTCTTGCAGCCGGTTGACGAAGGACGGCCCGCCGCGATTGACCAGGTCGTTGGCGACGACACGGGCGATGATTTCGCGGCGTAGTCGATGGCCGTGGATTTCGGCGGTGTATTTCTTCGCCATCCGCTCCGGAAAATAGCCCATCAGGTCGCGGTCGAAATGCGGATCGTCCGGCACGTCGGAAGCGACGATATCGGAAAACAGTACGATCTTGGCATAGGCCAGTAGCACGCCGAGTTCAGCGCGCGTCAGCGGTTCGCCGCGTGCCTCGCGCTCGGCAAGGCCGGCCGGCGAGGGCAGGGTTTCGACGGTCCGGTTGAGCAGACCGCGCGTTTCCAGCGCTTCCATGAAGCGGCCCTGATGGACGATGTCGGTCAGTCCGCGCTTGCGCGCCAGCGAAAGGGCCAGCGTCTGCTCGTAATTGTTGGCGAGCACCAGGTGGCCGACCTCGTCGGTCATGTCGGCCAAAAGCTTGTTGCGCGCGGGCCGGGTCAGCGAACCCTTGCGCATGGCGGAGGCCAGCGCGATCTTGATGTTGACCTCGACGTCGGAGCAGTTGACGCCGCCGGAATTGTCGATGGCATCGGAATTGCACAGGCCGCCCTTCAGGCCGAATTCGATGCGGGCGCGCTGGGTGACGCCGAGATTGGCGCCTTCGCCGATCACCTTGGCGCGCACGTCGAGCGCGGTGAGGCGGATGGCGTCGTTGGCGCGGTCGCCGACTTCCTGGTTGGTCTCGGTGGTGCCGCGCAGATAGGTGCCGATGCCGCCGAACCACAAAAGGTCGACCGGGGCGGCCAGGATGGCGCGCATGATTTCCGTTGGCGAGGCCACCGTCTTGCCGAGGCCGATGGCGGCGGCGGCGGCTTGCGGCAGGGTGATCGACTTCTGGCTGCGCGAGACGATGACGCCGCCCGCCGACAGCTTCGACTTGTCGTAATCCTGCCAGCTCGAACGCGGCAGGTCGAACAGGCGCTGGCGCTCGGCAAAGGAGGCGGCCATGTCGGGATCGGGGTCGATGAAGATGTCGCGGTGGTCGAAGGCGGCGATCAGCCGGGTCTCTTGCGAGCGCAGCGCGCCGTTGCCGAACACGTCACCCGACATGTCGCCGACGCCGGCCATGGTGAAGGGCGTGGCCTGGATATCGCGGTTCATCTCGCGGAAATGCCGCTTCACCGCTTCCCATGCGCCCTTGGCGGTGATGCCCATCTTCTTGTGGTCGTAGCCGGCGGAACCACCGGAGGCGAAGGCGTCGTCCAGCCAGAAATCATGCGCCTGGCTGATGGCGTTGGCGGTGTCGGAGAAGGTGGCGGTG
>DASYCS010000099.1:0-3204 GCA_036500025.1 Mesorhizobium sp.
TGACAACGCTGGTCGCGCCCTCCATCCTGACGGCGGGTCCCGCCGAATGGGCAGCGTTGATCGTCACCGGGTTCGCCTCGTTGCGCGGCGGGCTGATGACGATGTTCCTGGCGGGGGCCGCGGTGCTGATTATCTGCCGGCAGTTCGTCGGTTAGGCGACGTGCGCCAGCGGCGCTGTCGCCTTTACCAGCCAGGCGAGCGTTTGGCCATCGACCATCGGTCCGATCTCGGCCAGCACGCGGGCGTGGTAGGCATCCAGCCATTGCAATTCTTCGCGCGCGAGCAAATCTGTGCGGATGAGCCGCTTGTCGATGGGCGCCAGCGTCAGCGTCTCGAAGGCGTGCATCGGCATATCGCCGCCCTCGATTGTCTCTGCTGGTGTGACCAGGATCAGATTCTCGATGCGGATGCCGTAGACGCCTTCCTTGTAGTAGCCGGGTTCGTTGGAAAGGATCATGCCTTGCAGCAGCTTTTCCGTGCCGGTGCGGGCGATGCGCTGGGGGCCTTCATGCACCGCCAGATAGGAACCGACGCCGTGGCCTGTGCCGTGGGCGAAGTCGCAGCCATGCTTCCATAGCGCCATGCGCGCCACCGCATCGATTTCCGAGCCGCGCGTGCCTGCCGGGAACCGCAGCATGGAAATGCCGATCATGCCTTTCAGCACAAGGGTGAAGCGTTCGCGCATTTCCTCGCTTGGCTGACCGATCGCGATGGTGCGGGTGATGTCGGTGGTGCCGTCCTGGAACTGCGCGCCGGAATCGAGCAGGAACAATTCGCCGTCGCCCAGCTTGCGGGTGGTGGCGCGCGAGACACGGTAGTGGATGATGGCGCCGTTGGGGCCGGCGCCGGAAATGGTGTCGAAGGAAATGTCGCGCAGCGGCATCTGCGTTTCGTCGCCGATCTTGCGGCGGCTTTCCTCCAACTGCTTTACCACGGCAATTTCATCGACGCTGCCGGGTTCCTGCTCATCCAACCAGCACAGAAGCTTGGCCATCGCCGCACCGTCGCGGCGGTGCGCGGCGCGGGAACCGGCGATTTCGGCGTCGTTCTTGGTAGCGCGGGGAATGCGCGCCGGGTCGGCGGCGGCGATCACCGTGCCGCCATTGGCCTCGACCAGCATTTTCAGCTTTTCAGCGGCAAGCGCCGGGTCGAGCGCGATTTTCGCGCCGGTCCTCGCCAGTTCGGCGACCGCCGTTTCAAATTCGCCCGGCGCATGGAGTTCGGCAAGCTGCGTGAGATAGGCGGCGACGGTGCGCGAGAATTTACGCCTATCCATGAAGATGTGGTGATTGCCATCGGCGGCAAGCACGGCGAAACCGAGCGCCAGCGGCGTATGCGGCACGTCGCCGCCGCGAATGTTGAAGGCCCAGGCGAGGGAGGATGGGTCGGTGAGAATGGCGTGGGTCGCGCCCGCCTTTCCAATGTCTGCCGCCAACCGCGCCAGCTTATCCTTGGCCAGTTCGCCGGCAAGCGCGTTCGGGTGGATTTCGACAGGTTCGAGCGGCGAGGCCGGCTGGTCTTTCCAGATGGCGTCGACCGGGTTGTGGTCGAGCGGTAGAAGGGTTGCGCCGGCCTTTTCGGCGGCTGCGCGCAACGCCTTCGCCTCGCTTAGCGTGTGCAGCCAGGGGTCGAAGCCCAGCCGCGCGCCCTTGGCCAAATTGCCGGCTATCCACGATGGCGGCGGGTTGTCGACGAGGCTTTCGACGGTGAAGACGTCGAGGTCGACCTCGTTGCGCACCTGAAGGGTGTAGCGGCCATCGACAAAGATCATGGCGCGATCCTTCAAGACGATTGCCGCGCCCGCAGACCCGGAAAAGCCGGTCAGCCATTTCAGCCTTGCCGCGCGTGCCGGAACATATTCGCCCTGATGCTCGTCGGCGCGCGGGACGATGAAGCCGTCCAGCCCGTTCTTCACCAGCCATTCGCGCAGCTTGCCGACACGCGGCTTGCCGGCCAAGGGATCGCCGGCGGTATCGAAAGTCTGGAACATGCGGAAGACGCCTTTGCCGAATTTGTTATGCGCGAAACTAGCGGCCTGGCCAACGGCTGACAATCGGCGGCGTGTGGGCCAGCGACGTAATCGCCCTGGGTTCCCCACGCCTGGCCCCTCCCTACAAGGGGAGGTGGATTCTTCCGCAACCGGCCGTTCGTAATCCGCCGGGCTACGTGCCGGTTGCCGCCAGATTCCCTTCCGGTTCGTAGGGAGGGGGTTTCAGCGCTTGAGGTGGATCGTCACCCAGCCTTCGAGATGAGTGGTGCGGATATGAGCGAAGCCTGCCGCGACATAAGCTTCCACCACCGCATCGTGCTGGCGGTCGAGAATGCCCGACAGGATCAACGAGCCGCCGGGCTTCAAGTGCGCCGCCGTATCGGGTGCGATCTCCATCAGCGGCCCGGCAAGGATGTTGGCGACGATCAGGTCGAACGGCCCGCGCTGTTTGAAGACCGGGTGGTCGAAGCTGGTGGCGGTGACCGTCTCGACCAGGTCGGCCGTGCCGTTCAGGCGGACATTTTCCGCCGCCACTTCCACGGCGATGGGGTCGATGTCGGTCGCCAGCACCGGAATATGGGCAAGCTTGGCCAGCGCGATGGCCAGCACGGCGCTGCCGGTGCCGAGGTCGAGCGCATTTTCAGGATGCTCGGCCTCGACCACGCTTTCCAGCATTTCGAGGCAACCGGCGGTGGTGCCGTGATGTCCGGTACCAAAGGCGAGGCCTGCCTCGATCTCGATGGCGATGTCGCCTTGGCGAAGCTGGTCACGGTCATGGGCGCCATGAACGAAAAAGCGGCCGGCGCGCACCGGCTTCAGGCCTTCCAGCGAGCGCGTGACCCAATCGATATCGGGCAGGATTTCGCGCTCGATCGGCTTCGACAGGGAAATGCCGGCGAGAAGATCGCCCATGCGCTGCTCGACCGCATCGACGTCGTCGCCGGCATAGAGCGAGATTTCGTGGATATCGCGGTCCTCGTCGATTTCCGTTATCGCCAGGGGCAAACCGTCATCCTCGAAAGCCGGTTCAAACGCCGCATAGGCGCGTTCGGCGTCGGCCTTCGTGGCGGTGAAATGAAGTCTGGTCTGCGTCATCGAGATGCCCGTCAGCCTTCCGCCGCAAGCCGGGTTAGCTTGGCGACGGCATTTTTCGGATTTTCTCCATAGGCGATAGTGCCGGCAAAGTCGCCCTTGCTGTTCAGCAGCAGCACCGA
>DASYCS010000100.1:0-2041 GCA_036500025.1 Mesorhizobium sp.
CGGCCCGACAGCCCATCGGTAAGGCTGCATGAAAGGCTGGGCTTTCATCACAGCGGCAGGCTGGAAGGCTCCGGCTACAAGCACGGGAGCTGGCTGGATACGGTTTTCATGCAGTTGGAGATGAATGGCGGCGCGTCGTCGTCGCCGGACCCGCAATCATTGCCGGAACGCCGGTTCAGGCAAAGGGCTTAGAGCATTTCCAGCAAAAAGTGTAAAACAGTTTTGCGTCCAGAAATGCGGCCAAAACAAAGAGATGGAGTGATTTTGTCGATCCGGTAAAAATCGGAACCGCTCTAGCAGGCGGCGTTGCGGCTTCAGGCTTCGACCAGTTTCAAGGTACGGTCGAAAATGCCAAGCACCCTGGTCAATTCATGGCCGCGCTTGAGGATGCGCCCGCCGGCGGCGATCACGCTGAAGGCGCCCTGCTTGCGCGCCAGCTTCGGGTCCTTGACGATCTGGAACAAAGGCACCTCGCTGGCGCGGCGAAACACCGAGAACACGGCACGGTCCGACAAGTGGTCGATGGCGTAGTCGCGCCACTCATTGGCAGCCACCATGCGCCCGTACAGCCTCAATATTTCTTCAAGCTCGCGCCGCTCGAACGCGACCGGCAGTTCAAGCCGTTCGCGGCGGGCCTCATGAAGCGGAATCAAATTCCCCGATGCGTCCCCGCCCTCCGAACCACCATCGGTCATGCCAAGCCTCGCAAATTGGTATCTTCACCAAGGTTGCGCTTTCGTTGGCTAATTGCAAGCCCGCCGCGATTCCGCGCGCCCGCGCCCTATCTCGATCGTCCAGTCACGTTTTCAAACGCGGCTGTTGGAATTGGTGATTCCTTGCCGCATTTTGGCCGTTTTTTATCCGCGCTACCGCCCCAATGTCCCTTGAACTTGCCCGTGTTGCCTGAGACGGTTCGGTCCGGCGCCTGCTCGTAAACCCCAAGCCCCCCGCCCACGGGCCTGAGTCGGATCGAACCAACCTCGGTCTTTTTTAGAAAGCCAACCTGGTTTTTTCAAAAGATCGGGTGCAGCAATTTAACGACCTTGAATGAACGGCGTTGGCCCCTGCCAGCGCCGTTTTTTTATTCCGCATCCGCGCAATACCACGGGCATCGGCCAGCCGCGACCTCCGGCATTTGAGCGGGCATTATCGCCCAACGCCTCGCCTTTGCCGTGTTTGCTGCTATCCTGACCTGAATGGCCGGCCGGCTTGGCCGGCGAACCGTAAAATGGAACGAAAGGGCTGATGCCGGACCTGCCTGCCATTGAACCCGCAAGGCCTTCTTCGAGGCTGGCGACCAGCCGTCTGGTCACAAGCGGCTCGATGATCGTCGAGCGCGGCTGGCCGTTGCTGTTGCCGCTCGTGCTGGTTGGCGCACTTTTCCTCAGCATATCCTGGTTTGGCCTGTTCCCGCTGATGCCCGACGCCCTGCGGATGGGCGTCCTCGCCATATTCGGCCTTGCCGGACTTGCAGCACTCTATCCGCTGCGCTTCTTCCGCCTGCCGAAGCCAGGCGAAGTCGACCGCCGCATCGAAGCGGCAAACGCCCTGCCGCACAGCCCGGTCCAGGTACAGTCCGACCGGCCAAGCGGGGCCGAGACCGGCTTTTCGCAGGCGCTGTGGCGCGAGCACCAGAAGCGCATGGCGGCAACGCTTGGCCATCTTGGCTCGGACCTGCCGCGCACCCGCGTGCCCGAGCGCGACCCGTGGGGCCTGCGCGCGCTGGCCGCCCTGGCGCTTGCCGTCGCCTTCGCCTTCTCGTTTGGGTCGCTGGGCGGCAGCGTGGGCGACGGTTTCCGTCCCGCTGCGACGCGCGACGCCGCGCCGCCGCGCATCGATGCCTGGGTGACGCCGCCGGTCTATACCGGCAAGCCGCCGGTCTTCCTCGCCGCCGGAGCGGCCGACAGCGCCGCCATTTCCATCCCGGTCGGCAGCGACCTGTCACTGCGCGTTACCGGCGGGTCCGGCGACGAGACGCTCGCCTATGCCGACGCCGGCGGCAACAGCCGCGAGCTTGATCCTTCCGCGACACCGACGGCCG
>DASYCS010000101.1:0-14032 GCA_036500025.1 Mesorhizobium sp.
TTGCCTTCCAGGTGAGAAAATCGGTCAGGTCGAACATATAGCCCGCCTGCCGCCATGTAGCGGGCAGGTTGCGCTTCAGCCACATCAGCTTCGGCGTCTGCATTTCCGGCGACATGACGCCGCCGAGATAGTCGAGCACCTCATGCCCGCTTCGGGTGCATTCATCCGCCTCGGCTATGGCGCGGTGGTCGAGCCAACAGATGGTGTCCCAACGCTTTTCACCACAGGTCGAAACGCTGAGCTGGCCGCCTTCACGGTCGCGCACCACCAGCGAACAGGTGGCGTCGAAAGCGATGCCGACGACAGCCGCCGGATCGACGCCGGCTTTTTCGCGCGCCAGGCGGACCGCGGCGCAGACGGCCGCCCAGATATCCTGCGAGTCCTGTTCGGCGAAATCGGCCTTCGGCCGGTTCATGGCGATGGGCTTTTCGGCGCGACCGAGCAGCGTTCCCGCGGCATCGAGGATACCGGCGCGGGCGCTACCCGTTCCAACATCGACCGCGCAGACGAATCCGATTTTCAAGAAGCTTTTCTCGCTCAATGCCGCGTTGCGGTATCCAGCGAGACTATAAGGGGCGCGCCAAAGGGCGCAAGCCGGATGGATCTTCTGACCCGCCGGCTATGCGGCCAAGGTTCGAACCAATGGAGGCAGGCCGAACGGTCAGAGCGTGCCGGCCAGATAGCGCGTCACGGTCGCGCGCGCGCCGTCTGCCCACAGCGCATTGAGCGCATGGGCAAAAGCTTCGGTGAAGGCCGGCGCACGGCCAACCTCGCCATAGATATCCTCCATGCCAAGCCAGGCGGCGGGCGCTTCCCTGGCCGCCTTGGCGGTAGCCTGCAACCGGCCCCAACTCGGATCGTTCGGCTCGATAATCGCGCCGGAATCGGTGGCGCCAAAGCAGTAACGGCACCAGAGCGCCGATTCCAGCGCCAGGCCGGACACGCCCTTGCCGGCTTTCAGCCGGTCGGCAATGGTCGGGATGATGAATTTAGGCTGGCGGTTAGAGCCGTCCAGGCAAAGCCTTCGCACGGTGTCGCCGATCTTCGGGTTGGAAAAGCGCTTGTCGATCAGGCGGTAGTAGTCTTTCAGGCTGGTGTCCGGGACAGGCGGCACGGTCGGGATGATCTCGTCATGTTCGAGCTTGTCGAGAAAGCCGCGCACCAGCGGCTCCTGCATCGCCTCATGTACGAAGTGAATATCCATCAGGCCGGCCGGATAGGCGATGGTTGCGTGGCCGCCATTGAGGATGCGTATCTTCATCAGTTCATAGGGTGCGACGTCGCGCACGAACTGCACGCCGACCTTTTCCAGCGGCGGGCGGCCACCGGTGAAGCGGTCTTCGAGCACCCATTGCCTGAAAGGCTCGCAGAACACCGGCCAATTGTCGTCCAGGCCGAATTCCTTCGCCAGTATGGAGCGCTCGCGATCGGAGGTAGCCGGCGTGATGCGATCGACCATCGAGTTCGGGAAGGCGACATGCTCGCTCACCCAGTTGGCGAGATCCATGTCGATCAGCCGCGCCAGGCCGACGACGCCATCCGAGGTGACATGGCCGTTATGGGGAATGTTGTCACAGGACATGATCGTGAACGGCACGATACCATCGGCGCGCCTACGGACCAGCCCGGCCAGGATGATGCCGAAGACGGTTTTCGGCGCGGAGGGATTTTGCGCATCGGCAACAATGTCGGGATGGGTTGGATTAAACACGCCGGAAGCCGGATCGATGAAATAACCGCCCTCGGTGATGGTCAGCGAGACGATCCTGATCGCCGGTTCGGCCAGCCGCTCGATGATGGCCTGGGCGTCGCCCGGCGTGATAAAATCGACCATGGCTCCGGTGACGCGGGCGCTCATATGGCCCTCGTCCTGCTCGACCACGGTGGTCAGCCAGTCCTGCTCCTGAAGCTTTTCACGCCCGATCTTTTCGCCCTCGAACACGCCAGCCCCGACCAGCGCCCAGTCATGGCCGATGCCGGTGGCGAACAGGTCGTCGAGATAGACGGCCTGATGGGCGCGGTGGAAATTGCCGACGCCGAAATGCATGATGCCGGCCTTCAGCGCCGAGCGGTCATAGGACGGCCGCGCGATGGTGACGGGCAGGGAAGAAAGACTGGCCAAAGAGAGTTTCGCGGTCATTGAGCAAAAGTTCCTCTTGCGATTTCGAGAGCCGACCAGTCGCCCCCTCTCCGTCGCGCTGCGCGCGCCACCTCTGCCCCGCTGCGTGGCGAGGAAAGTCGCCTGGCGTGCAGCCGGTTTTTCCTCACCCCCGTGAGGGAGAGAGGTGGCTCGGCGAAGCCGGGAGGGAGCAGAGGGGCTGATTTCAGCATACGCATCATCAGCTCATCCACTGGCCGCCATCGACATTGTAGGTCTGGGCGACGATGTATTCGGCCTCGGTGCTGGCGAGGAACACCGCCATGCCGGTCAAATCGTCAGCCCGGCCCATGCGGCCATAAGGCACCGCTTCGCCGACCAGTTTCTTCTTCTCGCCGCGCGGGCGGTTTTCATATTTGGCAAACAGCGCGTCGACGCCGTCCCAGTGCTCACCATCGACCACGCCCGGCGCAATCGCATTGACGTTGATGCGGTGCTTTATGAGGTCCAGCCCGGCTGACTGGGTCAGCGAGATCACCGCCGCCTTGGTGGCGCAATAGACAGCCACCAGCGCCTCGCCGCGCCGGCCCGCCTGGCTCGCCATGTTGATGATCCTGCCGCCCTGCCCGCGCGCGATCATGGAACGCGCCGCCGCCTGCATCATGAACAGCGTGCCGGCGACATTGACCGAGAACAGTTTTTCGTAGCTTGCCTTGCCAATCTCAACGATGGGGGCGGCATCGAAGAGCGCTGCGTTATTGATCAGAATATCGAGGCCGCCGGTCTTATCCTCGACCGCTTTCACCGCCGCTTCGATGGAGGCAAGGTCGGTAACGTCGAGTTTCACCGCATGGGCCTTGTCGCCGATTTCGGCTGCGGTTTTCTGCGCGGCTTCCAGATTGATATCGGCGATGGCGACCGTTGCGCCCTCGCGCACATAGGCCTCGGCAAACGCCCGGCCGATGCCCCGCGCCGAACCGGTGATCAGCGCCGATTTTCCTGCAAGGCGCACGTCAGATCGCCTTGCCGTCGGGACCGAAGCGATGCAGCTTGGTCTGGTCCGGCGTCAGATAGATGGTGTCGCCATGGTGTACGTCCATCTCGCCATCGGCGCGCACGGTCAGCGGGCCGACCTCGTCCGTTTGGACATGCAGGAAGGTGTCGGAGCCGAGATGTTCGGCCACGCCGACCTTGGCTTTCCATTCGCCGGCGGTGGTCGAGATTTTCAGGTGTTCGGGCCGGATGCCGATGGTGCGCGCGTCATGCTTGGCGGCGGGCGCGCCTTCGATCAGGTTCATCTTCGGCGAACCGATAAAGCCGGCGACGAACAGGTTTGCCGGCGTCTTGTAGAGTTCCATCGGCGAGCCGACCTGCTCGATATTGCCGGCATTCAGGACGACGATCTTGTCGGCCATGGTCATGGCTTCCACCTGGTCGTGGGTGACGTAGATCATGGTGGTCTTGAGCTGCTGGTGCAGTTCGGAAATTTCCAGCCGCATGGTGCCGCGAAGTGCGGCGTCGAGGTTGGACAACGGCTCGTCGAACAGGAAGGCGCCGGGGTTGCGCACGATGGCGCGGCCGATGGCGACGCGCTGGCGCTGGCCGCCCGAAAGCTGGCCGGGCCGGCGTTCGAGATAATTGGTGAGGTTCAGCACGCGCGCGGCGTCGGACACCTTCTTTTCGATGGTCGCCTGGCTTTCCCCGGCCATCTTGAGCGGGAAGGCAATGTTCTTGGCCACGCTCATATGCGGGTAGAGCGCATAGGACTGGAACACCATGGCCAGCTTGCGCTTGGCCGGCGCTTCGCCGGTGACATCGCGGCCATCGATGTTGATGGTGCCGCCGCTGGTGTCTTCCAGCCCGGCGATGAGGCGCAGCAGCGTGGACTTGCCGCAGCCGGACGGGCCGACGAAGACGACGAACTCACCATTTTCGATGACCAGGTCGATGCCGGGGATGATGACGGTCGATCCGAAGGATTTCGACACGTTCTTGAGCGTGATGTTTCCCATGATTTCCTCCCCAAAGGGCTTGTCGGATCGATTATTTAACGGCGCCGAAAGTCAGGCCGCGCACCAGCTGCTTCTGGCTGAACCAGCCCATGATCAGGATCGGTGCAATGGCCAGCGTCGAGGCCGCCGAAAGCTTGGCCCAGAACAGGCCCTGCGGGCTAGAGAAGGAGGTGATGAAGGCGGTGAGCGGCGCTGCTTCCGTCGTCGTCAGGCGGATGGTCCAGAACGCCTCGTTCCACGCCAGGATGATGTTGAGCAGCAGCGTCGAGGCGATGCCCGGCACCGCCATCGGCGTCAGCACATAGACGATCTCGCCCCACAAAGTCGCGCCGTCCATGCGCGCGGCTTCCAGGATTTCGCCCGGAATTTCGCGGAAATAGGTGTAGAGCATCCACACCACGATCGGCAGGTTGATCAGCATCAGCATGATGGTGAGGCCGATGCGGCTGTCGAGCAGGTTCCAGTCGCGGAAGATGAGGTACATCGGCACCAGCACGGCCACCGCCGGCATCATCTTGGTGGACAGCATCCACATCAATATGTCCTTGGTGTGCTTGGTCGGCGAGAACGCCATCGACCAGGCCGCCGGGATCGCCACCGCCAGCGCGATCAGCGTGGAGCCGACCGAGATGATCACCGAGTTCATGAACGGCTTGAAGTAATTATATTGCGATTGCACCTCGGAATAGCTTTCCAGCGTTCCCGACGGGATGAGGCTGAAGCCGGCAATCGCTTCCGTTTCCGATTTGAACGAGGTGATGATGGTGTAGAGTATCGGAAAGAAGATCAGCAGAGCGACCGCCCAGGCGGCGATGGTCCAGCCGATCTTGGCCCGTGTGGAGACTGCGCGTGCCATCGGGTCTCTCCTATTTGTCGAGGTTCTTGCCAACCGCGCGCATCAGGAACAGCGCGACGATATTGGCCAGCACCACCGCGATGATGCCGCCAGCCGAAGCGCCGCCGACATCGTAGCCGAGCAAAGCGGTGCGATAGATCAGGAATGGCAGGTTGGTCGAAGCGTAGCCGGGGCCGCCATTGGTGGTGACCAGGATTTCCGCATAGACGCTGAGCAGGAAGATGGTCTGGATGAGGATGACCACGGTGATCGCCCGCGCCATGTGCGGCAGCGTCAGGTGGATGAAGCGGCTGACGAAGCCGGCGCCGTCCATCTCGGCGGCTTCCTTTTGCTCGCCGTCCAGCGATTGCAGCGCGGTGAGCAGGATCAGCGTGGCGAAAGGCAGCCATTGCCAGGCGACGATGATGACGATCGACAATAGCGGGTGCTGGCCGAACCAGTCGATCGGTTGCAGGCCGAAGAACTTGGCTATGTCGGCGAAGACGCCGTATTGCGGGTGCATGATCATGTTCTTCCACACCAGCGCCGCCACCGGCGGCATGACGAAGAAGGGCGAGATGACCAGGATGCGCACCAGGCCCTGGCCGAAGATCGGCTGGTCGATCAGCAGCGCCAGCGCGATGCCGCCGATGACGGTGATGAGCAGGACGCCGACGACGATGACCAGCGTGTTCCAGATCGACTGGAAGAAGGCCGGATCGCTGTAGAAGAAGCGGTAGTTGAAGAGGCCGGCAAAGCCGGTCTGCGTCGGGTCGAGCAGATTATAGTTCTGGAACGAGAACCACAGCGTCATCGCCAGCGGCACGACCATCCAGATCAGGAGGAGGATTACCGAAGGCGCCATCATGAAGCGCGCAAGCGTACCGGTCTGTCGAGTAGCCATGGCGAATACCCTGCATCGGACAGATTGAGTTGTTCATCGAGTTGGGTGGCCGCCCGGATGAGACCGGACGACCAAGGCGCCGGGGCGCCGCTCTATTTGATGTATTTGGCGCGCGTCATTTCGCGGGTCGCCGCCGTCTGAGCAGCGGCGAGCGCATCGTCAACGCTTGACTGGCCGGCAAGGGCTGCCGAGAACAACTGGCCAACCGTCGTGCCGAGACCCTGGAATTCCGGGATCGCCACGAATTGCCCGCCAGTATAGGGAACCGGCTTTACGCTTGGCTTGGTGATGTCGGCCGCATTCATGGCGGCGAGCGTCGGGCCGGCGAAGGCGGCCGCCTTCTTGTACTCTTCATTGTTGTAGAGCGAGGTCCGCGTTCCGGGAGGAGCGTTGGTCCAGCCTTCCTTGGAAGCGACGAGATCGGTGTAGCCCTTGCTGGTCGCCCATGAGACGAACTTCTGCGCGGCGTCCGCCTTCTGCGAGGAAGCCGGGACAGCCAGGTTCCACGACCACAGCCAATTGCCGTGGTTGCCGTTGCCGGTATCGGGGAAGATGGCGAAGCCGACCTTGTCGGCGACGGTGGAATTCTTCGGGTCCGACACGAAGGAAGCCGCCACCGTGGCGTCGATCCACATGCCGCACTTGCCCTGCTGGAACAGGGTCAGGTTTTCGTTGAAGCCGTTGGAGGAAGCGCCCTCCGGTCCGGCGTCCTTCATCAGCTTGACGTAGGTGTCGAGCGTGTTCTTCCATTCGGGCTGGTCGAACTGCGGCTGCCACTTTTCGTCGAACCAGCGACCGCCGAAGGAATTGTCCATGGCGGTCAGGAACGCCATGTTCTCGCCCCAGCCGGCCTTGCCGCGCAGGCAGATGCCGTTGATGCCGTTGGCGCGGTCGGTCATCTTGCGGGCCGCATCGCCGATGAATTCCCAGGTGGGCTTTTCCGGCATCTTCAGCCCGGCCTTTTCCATCAGGTCGGTGCGGTACATGATCATGGCGGATTCGCCGTAGAACGGCGCGGCATAAAGCTTGCCGTCGAGCGAAAGGCCGCCGCGGATCGCCGGCAGGATGTCATCGACATCGTAATCGGCGCCAAGCTTGTCGAGCGAGAGCAACCAACCCTGCTTGGCCCAGATCGGCACTTCGTAATTGCCGATGGTGACGACGTCATACTGGCCGCCCTTGGTGGCGATGTCGGTGGTGACGCGCTCGCGCAGCACGTTCTCTTCCAGCGTCACCCACTGAAGCTGGATGTCGGGGTTCTTGGCGGTGAAGTCGTCCGTCAGCTTCTGCATGCGGACCATGTCGCCCTTATTGACGGTGGCGATGGTGATGGATTCGGCATTTGCGGCGAACGCAAGCGCGCTTGCCGAACACAGGCCGAGGATGAGCGTGCGCAGTTTCATGAATTTCCTCCCGAAAACCAAATGAGCAATTGCCTCAATAGTGAGCAATTATTCAGTCGGCATGAATTCTGTCAAGCGCATTCGTTGTTGCGCCGCAGCACGGGGGTCGCCCGAAACTGCTGCCGCGGTCAGACCGCTTCCAGCAATGCGGCGGCGGTCCATTCGTCGGTGATCAACCCATTGACGAGGCGTCTGTTCACCGCCGCGAGGATGCCCGGCAGTTTCAATTCGCCCATGGCGAGCGCCACGACCAGCGATTTTTCGCGCGAGGGCAACGGAGCCGACGAGACGCGGTCGTTGGTTTCGCCATCGATCGGGCGGCCTTCGCGGTCGAATACCCAGCCGACGATTTCGGCGACCGCGCCCGCCTTCTGCAACGCCTTCAATTCACTTTCCGTAATGAAGCCATCTTCATAGAGCGGCGCTTTCGGGCCGAGGTCGCCAATGCCGACGAAGGTGACGCTGGCCTGCGCCGCAAGGGCCAGCGTCTGCTGGATCATCGGCTGGCTGAGCAGCATTTCACGCTCCGCCGGCGACGAGGCTATCACCGGCAGAGGCATCGGGAAGGAGCGCGCCTTTATCCGGTCGGCCATGGTGAAGATGACGTTGTAGAACGCGGCTGAGCCATCCGGCGCGATGTTGCCGGTCAGCGACACGATCTTGTGCTGCGGGCATTCCATCGGCGGCAATTGGCCGATCGCAGCCTTCAGCGTGCGCCCGGTGCCGATGCCCATGACGATGGGTTCGGGCGAGCGCAGCCATTTCTCAATTTGGGCGGCTGCCATCTCGGCAACGCCGATTGTCGTTGACGATGAACCGGAAACGCTTGGCGCAACTTCGACCAGGTCGAGGGCGAAGCGGGATTTGAGCCGCGCGGCAAGGTCGAGGCAATTGGCGATCGGGTGATCGACGCGAACCTTGATCAGCCCTTCCGACATGGCCAGCGAGACGAGACGCTGCGCCGTCTGGCGCGATATGCCCAGCGCGGCGGCGATCTGGTCCTGGGTATGGCCGGCGACGTAGTAAAGCCAGCCGGCGCGCGCCGCATCGTCAAGCCTGCTGTTGCTCTCTGGCCGGGCATTCATCATGTGCTTCCTCTGCCCCGCATTTTTGCAGGAATTCTTTTTGAGAGCAATTGCTCGATAAATGTGTCAGATATTCAAGATGCCGCGCCAGTTTAGGGCAATCGACCGGCCAAATGCGAGAATCGATTTGTCTGCCGCGCGAAAAGCTTTATGGCGTCGGGGCCAAGGCGCAACCGGCATTGACTGCGCCGCGATGAACGGGAGAATCCGATGACGCCGAAGGCGGTCTTCTGGGACATGGACGGCACCCTTACCGACAGCGAGCCGCTGCACGAGGCGGCGCTGATAGCGGCGCTGCACAGCGTGGGCGTGGTTCCTCCCGCCGATCTTCACGAGCGCGTATTAGGCGTTTCAGCTTGGCCCGTCTACGAGATGCTGCGCGACGAACATGGGCTGTCGCTGCCATTCGACGAATGGATCGTGCGCAAATACGACCATTATCTGCCGCTCGTCGAAACTTTGAAGCCGCGCCCCGGCGCAATCGAGATCTTCAACGAATTGCGTGAGCGCGGCGTGGCGCAGGCCGTGGTTTCCAATTCCGACCGCATGGTGGTGGACGCCAATCTGCGCGCGGTCGGCCTTGCGTATCCCGGCATGCGCACGGTGAGCCGCAATGACGTGCGCGAGGGCAAGCCGCATCCGGAACCCTTTTTGCGCGCCGCATGGCTGGCCGGCATCGATCCGGCGCAAGCCGTGGCGGTCGACGACAGTTCGACGGGAGCCACTGCGGCGCTTGCCGCCGGCATGAAGACGATTTTCTGGCCGGAAAAGCCGATGCCCGGCCCGGCCGGCGCGATCAACCTGAACGATGCCGCCGAATTGCGGGCCGAACTCGGCCTCTAGCTCCACCAGCCGTCCCGCCGATACAGGCTCGCTGCCGTTTCGTAGCGGTTTTCACGCCGGTCGCGGGCTGATAGGCTCCGGCCATCTGCGAAGGAGGCCGCCATGGCGATCAATCTCGATGCCTTGATGAATTCAAGCCATCTGCGCGGCGAAGGCGACGGCCAGACCTTCATCGCACCGCTGGACGGCATGGCGCACGTCTCGGGCGACCGAACGGCGCCGCTGCTGCACAAAACCCTGCCGCAATTGCTTGCCGAGACTGTGGATGCGCATGGCGAGCGCGACGCAGCGATTTTTCCGAGCCAGGACAAGCGCTTTACCTGGAACGAACTGTCGGAAACCATCGATGCGTTTGCCGCCGGCCTGCTCTCGCTGGGGCTTGAAAAAGGCGACCGCATCGGCATCTGGTCGCCGAACCGCTGGGAGTGGCTGGTTACGCAGTTCGCCAGCGCCCGCATTGGGCTGATCCTCGTCAACATCAACCCGGCCTACCGGCTGACCGAACTGAAATATGCGTTGAACAAGGTCGGCTGCAAGGCGCTGGTCACCGCCGTCGCGTTCAAGTCGTCCGACTATCTCGGCATGTTGGCGGCGCTGGCGCCGGAACTGGAAAGTGCCGAGGCAGGCAGGCTGGAGGCGGCCGCTCTGCCGGCGCTGCGAATCGTCATTCAGATGGGCGAGGAAATCGTGCCCGGCATGGCCAATTTCGGCGATGTGCTGGCCATGGGCGGCATGGACGAATATGAACGCCTCGACGCGATTTCAGACGGGCTTGACCCGGACGACGCCATCAACATCCAGTTCACGTCAGGCACGACCGGCACGCCCAAAGGAGCGACGCTCACCCATCACAATGTGATCAATAACGGCAATTTCGTCACCTCCGCCATCAAATTGACCGCAGACGACCGGCTTTGCATCCCGGTGCCGTTCTACCATTGCTTCGGCATGACGATGGGGGCGGTCGGCGGCGTCAGCAAGGGGGCGGCGATGGTGTTTCCGGGCGAAGGTTTCGACCCCGGCGTGGTGTTGAAGGCCGTCGCCGACGAACGCTGCACCGCGATCTACGGCGTGCCGACCATGTTCGTGGCCATGCTCGACCATCCCGATTTCGCTTCCTTCGATCTTACCAGCCTGCGCACCGGCATCATGGCCGGTTCGCCCTGCCCCATCGAGGTGATGAAGAAGGTGGTGTCGCTGATGCATATGTCGGAGGTGACCATCGCCTATGGCATGACCGAAACCAGTCCGGTGTCGTTCCAGAGCAATGTCGATGATCCGCTGGAAAAGCGCGTCTCCACCGTCGGCCGCGTCCAGCCCCATGTCGAGGTCAAGATCGTCGACGCCGGCGGCGCCACGGTTCGCGTGGACGAAGCCGGCGAACTGTGCACGCGCGGCTACTGCGTGATGAAGGGCTATTGGCAGGACGAGGAAAAGACGCGCGAAGCCATTGACGAGGATGGCTGGATGCATTCAGGCGACCTCGCCACCCTCGATGCCGAAGGCTACTGCAACATCGTCGGACGGGTGAAGGACATGGTCATTCGCGGCGGCGAAAACATTTATCCGCGCGAGGTGGAGGAATTTCTCTACCGGCATCCGAAAATCAAGGAAGTGCAGGTATTCGGCGTGCCCGACGAGAAATTCGGCGAGGCATTGGCTGCCTGGATCGTGCTGGCGCCCGGCAACAGCGCGACGGCGGAAGAGATCAAGGCCTACTGCCAGGGCCAGATATCCCACTACAAGATACCGCTCTACATCCGCTTCAAGGAAAGCCTGCCGATGACGGTAACCGGCAAGCCGCAGAAATTCGTCATGCGCCAGGCGATGATCGACGAACTCGGCCTCCAGCCGGCACGGACGGCGTGAGGCAACAAAAAAGGCCCCGCGCGGGGCCTTTTTCGCTGGGAATCGGGACTTGTCGGTCCTTTTTCTCAGTCTTTTTCGAACATATTGGTGCGGGCGACCACGCCGGCAATCGCGCCACCGATCAACGGAGCGACGATGTAGAGCCAGAGCTGGCTCAGCGCCAGGCCGCCGGTGAACAAAGCCGGGCCGATCGAGCGCGCCGGATTAAGCGAATTGCCCGATACCGGAATGAAGGCGAAGTGCAGCGCCGCCAGCGTCAGGCCGATCACCAGCCCGGCAAAAGCAGTCGTATGCTTGGCGCTGGTCACGCCGAGGATGACCATGACGAAGGTGAACGTCGCGATCACTTCGGCCAGGAAGGCCGATGAAGTGCCGTATGCCGCCGGGTCCCAGCCATTCGGGGCAAAGCCGGTGGTGTGGCCGCCGACCTGGCCGGCGACGATGACCCACAGGGCCAGCGACGCCAGGATGGCGCCGATGATCTGCGCGATCCAGTAGGGGATGACGTCCTTTGCCGGCATGCGTCCGGCCAGGAATACGCCGAGCGTTACCGCCGGGTTCAAATGCGCGCCCGAAATAGGCCCGATGGCATAGGCCGCCGCGATAAGGCCGATGCCGAACGCCAGGCCGATGCCGACTTGCCCGACCGGCAAAGCGCCGCCAAAGCCGCCGGTTACAACCGAAGCCGTGCCGATGAACACCAATAGAAATGTACCAAGAACTTCCGCCAGATAAGTCTTCATTGCCCTCTCCTCGAATAGATTCGTCGCTCCTGCGAATCACCGCGCAACATTATTCACAAGCCTGCGCGTTTGGAAGGACATGCCTTCCCCGAAACGCGCGCCTTGTGAATGCCGTTTGCTGTCGTTAGAGCAGGAGTGAAATCGAAAGGCGGCAGCGAACAATATGCGACTGGGTGGACGGCTGGCGGCAGCCATCGAAGTGCTGGAAGACATCGGACGGCGTCACCGGCCTGTGGCCGATGCCCTGAAGGACTGGGGCCTTTCGCACCGCTTTGCCGGCGGCGGCGACCGCGCGGCCATCGGCAACATCGTTTATGACGCGCTGCGCCGCCGGCGCTCGGCGGCATGGCTTGTGGGCGAGGAGACGCCGCGCGCCATCGGCTTCGGCGCGCTTCTGCTCGACGGGGGCCGTACAGTGGCGGCGCTGAACCAGGCACTGGATGGCGACAAATTCGCGCCCGCGCCGCTCAGCGCCGTGGAAATCGCTGCCATCGAAGCGCGGCGGCTCACCGATGCGCCGGACGAAATCCGCGCCGATGTTCCCGGCTGGTGCGTGCCGCTTTTCAAGGAAGCGTTCGGCGACGATTGGGCGGCGGAAGGGGCTGCCCTTGCAGCGCGCCCGCCGCTCGACATTCGGGTCAACACGTTACGGGCCAAACGTGAAAGCGTGCTGGCGGAGCTGGCGCAGGCGGGCGCGGAGCCGACGCTCCTTGCGCCGCATGGCATCCGCATCGCCCCGATCGACGGCGATGGCCGCCACCCCAACGTGCAGGCGGAGCCGGCTTTCCAGAAAGGCTGGTTCGAGGTGCAGGACGAGGGCTCGCAGCTGGTTGCCGAACTATCGGGCGCCAGGGCCGGCATGCAGGTGCTGGATTATTGCGCCGGGGCCGGCGGCAAGACGCTGGCGCTGTCGGCGGCGATGGATAACCATGGCCAAATCTTCGCACACGATGCCGAGAAGGCGCGTCTCGCGCCGATCTTCGACCGCATGCGCCGTTCGGAGAACCGCAACGTCCAGGTGGTTTCCAAGCCTTCGGAGCTTGCTCCGCTGAGCGCCCACATGGATGTCGTGCTGGTCGATGCGCCCTGCACCGGCAGCGGCACCTGGCGGCGCAGGCCGGATGCCAAGTGGCGGCTGACACAGCGCCAGCTCGACGCGCGCAAGGCCGAGCAGGCGTCCATCCTCGATGCCGCCATGGCGTATGTGAAGCCGGGCGGGCTGCTCGTCTACATCACCTGTTCGGTGTTCGAAGAAGAGAACGCCGCGCAAACGGCCGCCTTCCTCAGCCGCGCCCCAGCTTTTTCGCCGGCCGATCATGCGGCGCTCTGGCGCCACCACTTCCCCGGCCATGAGGCTTCGGCGCGCATCGACGACGACGCCGGAATCTCGCTGTCGCCGGCGCGCAGCGGCACCGACGGCTTTTACTTCTGCGCCATGCGCAAGGCAGTGTAGCCAGCCACAGGTCTCCCCAACCAGAGATCTCCATTGACTTCAGCCGCCGTCGCTCCAGCTAGGGTCGGGCGGCGCGGATGCCGCCGGGGCTGCCGGCAATGAAAAGATCCACCTCTCTCCTGTTGTTCCTTGTGAGCGTGGTGAGCGCCGGCCTGCTGATCGGTTACGCCACATTGCCCGGCGAATGGTATGCGGGCCTGGCCAAACCGCCCTTCAATCCACCCAACTGGATATTCGGCCCGACCTGGTCGCTGCTTTACGTGCTGATCGCCATCGCAGGCTGGCGCACATGGCGGCGTTCCCGTTCCGATTTGACGATGAAGCTCTGTGGCGCGCAGATGCTCCTGAATTTCCTGTGGTCGCCGGTCTTCTTCGGCGCGCAGCAGCCCGGCCCGGCTTTGATTGTCATCGTCGCGCTGCTGGCCGCCATTGTCGGTTTTATCATCGTGAGCTGGAACCATGATCGGGTATCGGCATGGCTTTTCGTGCCCTACGCCGCATGGGTGGCTTTCGCCACGTTGCTCAATGCCTCGATATGGTGGCTCAACTAATCATTTTGTTGCAGCGCAGCACTGAGGCTTGTCTGCGATTGCGACCTCTGCGATAAGCCGGCTATCGCAGTGGCGAAGGCGGGTTTCATGGCGGCAAAGATCGTACCGGCTCCGGATTACGAGGAGCGTGTCAGGGCTTCCTTCCTGCGCCAGCAGGCGATGGCGACAATCGGCGCGGAACTGACGCTGGTGACGCCCGGCATCGTCGAAATCGAGATGGCCTATTCGGCCAAGCT
>DASYCS010000102.1:0-5973 GCA_036500025.1 Mesorhizobium sp.
GCCAAAGCCTATCTGGATTACGCTGCCCTGCACCGCGATATCATTGGGCGCTTCGGGCGGTTTCCGCATCGCAACGCGGCGCTGGGACGTGAGACGACGCCCGAGGACCGGGCATTCCTCGACGAAGGCGGGTTCAGCGGCTGATCCGCCACCAATCCTGGCCGGACGGCAGTTTTTCGATGCCGGCGGCATCTACCGCCGCAAGCCGCTGCTTCACGCTCGTTTCGCCGATCAAGGCCTGCGGCGCTATTTCGGCCAGCGGAGCCAGGACGAAGGCGCGCTCCAGCATCCTTGGATGCGGCACCTCAAGCCCGGCTTCGCGGATGACCCGATGCCCGTAAGTGAGAATGTCTATGTCGATGAGACGCGGTCCCCAACGCTCTTCGCGCACCCGCTTCAGCCGAAGTTCGACGTCAAGGCAAAACTCCAACAAATCCCGCGCGGCAAGCGTGGTGGCGAGACCGGCTGCGGCATTCAGGAAATCCGGCTGATCGAGTTTGCCCCAGGGCGGCGTCCGGTAAAGCGAAGAGACCGCCGAGACGCGGATCGCCTCGTGCTCGTCAAGCATGCGCAGCGCGGCGCCCATCGATTTGGCGGGATCGCCTAGATTGCCGCCCAGGCTGACGTAGACGGTGTTATTGAGGCCAGGCAACGACCACCTCGACATAATCGAGCACGCCGCGTACCGGTGCGTTGGGCTTTCGAACGGTGATTTCCGCCTGCCTGATTTGCGGGAAGCGCCCGCAAAGAGCCTTGGCAACTTCCAGCGCCAGAGATTCGATCAGAAACCGGCGCGCGCCGGTGATGATCGCCTCGATCACCTGAAAAGCCACGCCATAATCGACTGTACCCTCGATGGAATCGCATTCCAGTTCCCGGCTGGGGTCGACCGTCAGCGTCGCGTCGACATAGAAGCGCTGGCCAAGCGCCTCCTCCTCGTCCAGCACGCCGTGCCGGGCAAAAAAAGCGCAGTTCTTCATGCGGATGACATACATCGTTCAATTTCCGGCCGGATTTGTTTCGCGCGCCAGCATAGCATCGGCCACGGCCAGCGCGTCCACGTTGATTGCGACATCGTGAACGCGAAAAAGGCGCGCGCCCTTCAATCTCAGCACGACGCTGGTGGCGGCCGTTCCCGCCGCCCGCTCAGCGCCGCTGTCGCGCCCGGTAAGGTGGCCGATGAAACGCTTACGGGACGTGCCGGCAACCAGCGGAAAGCCGAGCGCATGCAATTCCTGGAACCGCGCCATCAGGTCCAGATTGTCGTCCAGCGTTTCCTTGGCAAAGCCGAAGCCCGGATCGAGCAGGATGCCGTCATCCGCCACGCCGGCGGCGCGTGCAATTTGCAGCGACTTTTCGAGGAAGGCGAACTGATCGGCGATGACGTCGGGCAGTTTCTCGCGCCCGCGCCCGGTATGCATGATAATCAGCCCCGCGCCGGTTTCGGCCGCCACCCTGGCGATGCCCGGCTCGCGTTGCAGGCCCCATACATCGTTGATGATATGCGCTCCGGCGGCAACCGCCAGCCGCGCCGTTTCCTCGCGATAGGTGTCGATGGAAATCAGCGTTTCGCCGATTTCGGCCAGAGCCTCGATGACCGGCAGCACGCGCGCCTGTTCTTCCCCGGCGTCGATGGGCACGGCACGCGGGCCGGTCGATTCACCGCCGACATCGATGATGGCGGCCCCTTCGCGTGCCATCTGGCGCGCCTGCGCCACCGCCTTGTCCAACGTATCGAACAGGCCGCCGTCGGAAAAGGAGTTGGGCGTAACATTGAGGATGCCCATCACCTCCGCCCTGGCGCCAAGGTCCAGGTGGCGTCCATGCGCCAATCGCCATCTTCTCAACATCATCGTCATTACCGGTAACCCAGCCCGGCCGCGCGACCGCGCTTCTTGCGTTCGACGCGGCAGGCACTATTCAGGACAAATTCGGTTGCGCCGAAAATGGCGGTAAAGCAAGGTGGCGACAGAGGCAACATGATGAAGCTGTTCCTGTATTGCGTCGTGCTTTTTGCATTTGCCGGCCTGCCGGCGAATGCGGCCAATGTGGTCAGGAGCTATAGCTATTTCAGCGTCGGCGGCGGGACTTTGGATGAAATCCAGAGCCAATTGTCGAAGAACGGCCCCCAGGTGAAAAGCACCGGCCACCGCCACCCCGGCGCGACGCGGATGGCTTTCACCACGCGCCTGGGCTTTGCCCGCAACTCCACGTCCTGCAAGATCGTTTCCGCTGTCGTGACCGTGAAGGTGAAAGTCATTCTTCCCCGCTGGAGAAGACCCCACAATGCGGATGCGGGCGTCAGGCTGTTCTGGGACACGCTGTCAGCCGACATCAAGCGGCATGAGGAAAGCCATATCGTCATCGCCAGGAACCATGCCCACGAACTGGAGCAGGCGCTGCTGCATTCCGCGAGCAAGGGCAATTGCCAGACTGCCAAGGCGAAGGCCAAGGACATCTCCAACAAAATATTGGCCAAGCACGACCGCGCGCAGGTGCAGTTCGACCGCGTCGAAGGCATCAATTTCGAAAGCCGCATGCTCCGGCTGCTCCAATACCGCATCAAGCGGATAGAAGATGGGCGCTTGCCGGGCTAACGATTTGGCCGATAACGATTTCGGCACTCGTCTGCCTTCGCCTCGACACCCTCATGCAGGTCTGATATTGCCCCCGCGCTGTTTTAAGGAAACGCGTGCCGGTTGGTAGTCCGGCGGCCTGTCAGGTCCGAAGCCCGTCTTGCGACGTGGTCCACAGCCAACACCGGGGGGAAACCGGACCGCAGCCGCGCCTTTCAGCCCGGCGGCATCGGCCGATACCTTTGGAAATGGCAATGCGTGCAGGCGCAATGAGTGGATCGATGGACAGCATAGCAAACAACAAGCCCACACATTTCGAAGCGCCGCCTTTGTCCGAAAAGGAAAAGAACGTCATCATCGCCGGCGTTTTGCTGTCGATGCTGCTGGCGGCGCTCGACCAGACCATCGTTGCACCAGCAATGCCGACCATCGGCGGAGCGCTCGGCCATGCCGAATACCTGCCCTGGATCGTTACCGGCTATCTTTTGACGGCAACGGCCGTGGCGCCGCTTTATGGCAAGATTTCCGATGTCTATGGACGTCGCCCGACCATTTATGCGGCGATCCTCATTTTCCTGGCCGGATCGGTCGTCAGCGCGCTGGCGCCAAACATGTTTGTGCTGATCGGCGGGCGGGCCTTGCAGGGTCTGGGTGGCGGCGGTCTTTTCGCGCTGAGCCAGACGGTGATCGGCGATCTCGTGCCGCCGCGCGAGCGCGCCCGTTACGCCGCCTGGATTTCCGGCACCTGGGCCGTCGCCAGCATAGCCGGCCCGCTGCTGGGCGGCACATTTGCCGAGCATCTGCACTGGTCGCTGATCTTCTGGATCAACATTCCGCTTGGTCTGCTGGCGATGATAATCATCAACAACCCGCTCAAGAAACTGCCGGTCGCCGCCAGGAACCACGGCATCGATGGCTGGGGCGCGCTGCTGCTCGTCATTGCAACCTCGCTGCTTCTGCTGGCGCTGAACTGGGGCGGCAGCCTCTATCCATGGGTTTCGGTGGAAATCCTTGGCATTCTTGCCGGCTCGGCCATCGTCTGGTTTTTGTTTGCGCTGCGTCTGATGCATGCGGCGGAGCCGCTGATATCGCTGGAGGTGCTCGGCAATCCGATTGTCCGCTACGGCACGCTTTCGGTGTTCCTGATGCAGGGCGCCAATGTCGGGCTGGCCGTCTACCTGCCGGTCTATATGCAATCCTCGCTCGGCCTGTCGGTGAGCGATTCCGGCGTTGCCATGCTTGGCCTCCTTTTGGGCACCGTCTCGGGCGCGATGGCGAGCGGCAATTCCATCCCGAAGCTGACCCACTACAAGCGCATCGCGCTGGCCGGCGCGCTGATCGCCATTGTCAGCCTCATCCTGCTCAGCCTGGTGGCCGGCAAGGAATCGCTGGCGATAATCGAAATCCTGACCGCGGGCGTCGGCATAGGCACGGGCGCTAGCTTCCCCGTCGCAACGGTGTCGGTGCAAAACGCCGTCGACCGCATGCATCTCGGCGTGGCGACAGGCGTGCTCACGTTCCTGCGGTCGCTGGGCGGCGCGCTTGGCGTCGCCATGCTCGGCGCGGTGGCGCTCGGCAACGGCATCCCGCTTGGGCGCGAAGGCGCGCAGGCGGTTGACGACGCCGTATCTTCACACGCTTTCGTGATGATATTCCTGGTCTGCACCGCCATGGTGGCGGGAGCCTTCGTCACCTTCTGGCTGATGCCGGAAAAGGAACTGCGCGGCTCCGTCAAGAATACGCCGCCGGCGCTGGAATAGGCGCAGCCATCCGAACCGGAATTGGTAGCGGCAGGCGTTTAGCCCTGCCGCTCCGGCACGCGCACCACCAGCCCGTCCAGTTCATCGCGGACCCTGATCTGGCAGGAAAGGCGCGAATTGGGCTGCACCTCGTAGGCGAAGTCGAGCATGTCTTCTTCCATGGCCGCCGGCTCGCCGACGACCGCCGTCCAGGCCTCATCGACATAGACATGGCAGGTAGCGCAGGCGCAGGCGCCGCCGCATTCTGCCTCGATGCCGGGGATGGAGTTGCGAATGGCGTTTTCCATCACCGATGAGCCGTTTTCGGCATCTACGTCGAAATGGGTGCCGTCGTGGGCGATAAAGGTCAGTTTGGTCATTTGTCACCTGAAGGAGTCTGCGCCGAGATAATCACTCGCGCGCACAAGTCAACCACGCGCGAAAACGCCGCACCGTGACGTTTTTCAAAAACTGGCGGTGCAGCCCTTAGCGGCCGATGGCCGCGACGAAATCGCGGACGGCTTCGACGAGGCCGTCGAGGCGCTTCCACGCAAGGGCATCTTGCGGATCGTTCTCGATTGCCGCCGCGCAATCGGCAATGGCGAATGCGCCTACCCCGCGCGCGGAACCTTTCAAACTGTGCGCCATCATGAGGCGCTCGCCGACATCGGCCTTCCTCATCCTGGCGCTGACGCTAAGAGCCTGCTGGAGAAACAACGCCAGCACCTCCTGTTCAAGCTCGCGGTCGCCCATCGTTTGGCGCGAAAGATGCGCCATGTCGACCGGCCTGCCGGAAGCCGGCTGGCAGGCTTCACCGCCCGGCATGGAAAAGGCTACGCCATTGTCACCAACCATCGCAGACCGTCTCCCGTCGCCACACAAATGGCTGTTTGCAGGCCAGAATGCTATGGCCGGCGGGTTAACGGGGCGTTGCAAAAAACCGCCGATCGCGAGCTTCTAAATCACGGCGACGTTAACCTTATATTTAAAGTTTTACGTATTCGGCCGAATGCATGTTTTCTTTACCCCCCTGTGTCATTACGATACGAGGGGTCCATATTGAGCCTCAGGCGCGGGGTTAATAAGCGATAAAAACAGGTTCCGCGGCAGCTAGTACAGGGTAGCGAAGGCATGGCGAAGAAATCGACAACCTCAAAGAATCTCGACAGCGAAGTGGCCAGCGAGCTTGAAAAAGCGCTGGACATGGATTTGTCCGCGGAAACCGGCGATCTCGATATCGCCGCCTCCATGGAGGATCTGGAAGCGCAGATTTCGCGGGCAGCGGACGAACTGGCGCGCGCCGGCCGCTCCGAGCGGCCAGCGGCTGCGGCTGCTCAGGCCGAGCCGGCAAAGCCGGCCGCCCAGAAGCCGGCAGCGCCCGAACTGCGTCCGCTCGAGTCCCGAAATGGGGTCGAGTCCCGAAATGGGGCGCAACCTTCCTTTACGCCCGCTCCCGGTTTCGCGCCGGCCAATGACGACCGGCAGAAAGACTACCGCTCGCTGCTTCACACCCTAAACCGCCGTTCGTCGACCACCATCTATTGGGTCGTCGCTTTCGTTTCGCTGGCCTGGATTGCCGGCGCCGGTGCGCTCGCCAATCTGCTGTTCGGCAGCGATGTCTGGAAAATCCGTTCCCTCGACCAGTTGACGGCGCAGCC
>DASYCS010000103.1:0-7750 GCA_036500025.1 Mesorhizobium sp.
TATGGCGCCGACAGCACGACCGGTGCTCCCGATGCGACCAACTTCGCCAAGGCCGGCATCATCGATGGCGCCCGCACCAAGGACGGCGCCAAGGCGTCGGCGCTTGGAACGACCGTCGTTCTCGGCGCTGCTTCCGCTGCCGGTGACACCTACAACGTCGCCTCGCTTGCTCTCGTCTCGGGCGGCAAGACCGCCAGCGACAGCCAGATCTCCGACATGATCGGCGTTGTCGAAGGCGCGCTGAAGGACATGACGGATGCCGCCACGACGCTCGGCGCCAACAAGAGCCGCATCGACCTGCAAAAGACCTTCACGCAGAGCCTGATGGACTCCATCGACCGTGGCGTCGGCCAGCTCGTCGATGCCGACATGAACAAGGAATCCACCCGCCTCCAGGCGCTCCAGGTTCAGCAGCAGCTCGGCATCCAGGCGCTGTCCATCGCCAACGGCTCCTCGCAGTCCATCCTGTCGCTGTTCCGCGGCTAAGCCTTTCCACCCATCCACTGACGAAAAAAGGGCCGCGCTTCATGCGCGGCCCTTTTTGTTTTCGCCGGACCAGGCCTTCATGCCTTCGAAAGAACCTTTAATCGGCCATTAACCATATCGCGCTAGTCATGGTTAACCAATAGCTTACGACACTGGCGAATCGGCATCTGCCAAGCCAGCCGTCTAACGGGCCGATCGGGCGTGTGGAAGCACGCCAGCTTTTGAAAAGGGGTGAGTACCTTGGCGAGCATTATGACGAACGCTTCGGCGTTGACCGCACTTCAAAGCCTTAACGCCACGAACAAGTCGCTTGAGCAGACGCAGGCGCGGATTTCGACCGGCTACCGGGTCGCCGACGCGGCCGATAATGCCGCCTATTGGTCCATCGCCACGACGATGCGCTCCGACAACCAGGCGCTTTCGACGGTGCAGGATGCGCTGGGCCTCGGAGCCTCGAAGGTCGACACCGCCTATACGGGCATGAACAATGCCATCACCGTCGCCGACCAGATCAAGGTCAAGCTCGTCGCCGCGTTCAACGCCAGCGATTCGGACAAGGCCAAGATTCAGACCGAGATCAAGTCGCTCCAGGCGCAGGTGAAGTCCTACGCCGATGCCGCCACTTTCTCGGGCGCGAATTTCCTGTCGGTGACCTCCAAGCAGGTTGCCGCCGCCAATGACGGCGTCCAGCAGGACGCCCAGATCGTCTCTTCCTTCAACCGCTCCTCGTCGGGCGCGGTCACGCTCGGCACCATCGACATCGACGTCGAGGGCACCAAGCTGTTCGATTCGGGTCTCGCCACCGAAGTCAAGAACCAGGGCCTGCTGGATCGCGCAACGTCCATCTATTCCACGGCTGCGGACCAGAAACTCTACGACGACGCCTATTCCGCCCAGATCGCCCTCGGCAAGTCGGATAAGGACGCCCACGCCGCCGCGATCCTCGTCGCCACGAGCACCGACAAGGTCGACAATGTCTCTCTCTACAACATAGACATCACCGCGCCCGGCGTTACCAACGACATCATCAACCAGATGATCACCAAGGCCGACAACGTGCTGAACCAGCTGACCGACGCAGCCACCGTGCTCGGCTCGGCCAAGAAGCAGATCGACCTGCAAAAGACTTTCACGCAAAGCCTGATGGACTCCATCGACCGCGGCGTCGGCCAGCTCGTCGATGCCGACATGAACAAGGAATCCACCCGCCTCCAGGCGCTCCAGGTTCAGCAGCAGCTCGGCATCCAGGCGCTGTCGATCGCCAACTCGAACTCGCAGAACATCCTGGCGCTGTTCAAGAGCTAACACGCAGCCGCGCCGTAATTAATCTCCCTTGAAAAATCGGGCCGCGCTGCAAGCGTGGCCCGATTTCATTTTCGCACAAGCTTCGCAGTCTAGTGTCGTCATGGGCAATGATGCGGGAGCGTTCGATCCGTGCCGGAACAGATCCAGACAATCATCTCGAACCTCAAGGGTTTCGGCGCCAAACGTCTTGCCCTTTTGGCCGGCATCGCCGCCCTGGTCATCGCCGTGATCGGCATCGGCTCGGTCTATTTGAACCGTCCCGCCTATGAAACGCTCTATGTCGGCCTCGAACGCTCGGACGTGAACCAGATCGGCATGGTTCTTGGCGAAGCCGGCATCGGCTTCGATGTCGGCTCGGATGGAACGACCGTGCTGGTGTCGGCCGGCACTACCGCGCAAGCGCGCATGCTGCTTGCTGAAAAAGGCCTGCCGACCAGCGCAAAGGCCGGCTACGAATTGTTCGACAATGTCGGCTCGCTCGGCCTGACCTCCTTCATGCAGCAGATCACCCGCGTGCGGGCGCTGGAGGGCGAAATCGCCCGCACCATCCAGTCCATATCCGGCATCAAGGCGGCGCGGGTCCACATCGTGATGGCCGAACGCGCCAATTTCCGGCGCGAGGAACAGCAGCCTTCGGCGTCGGTGGTCATCCGCTACAGCGGCGCCGATGGCGAAAAGACCGCCATGTCCATCCGCCACCTGGTGGCCGCCGCCGTGCCCGCTCTGTCGGCGGACCGGGTCACGGTGCTTGATTCCAGCGGCAACCTGTTGGCTTCCGGCGACGATCCCTCCAACACCAGCGCGACCCGCGCATTGGGCATCGAGCAGTCAGTCGAGGCGCAGATCGCTGAAAACATTCGCCGCGCGCTTACCCCTTATCTCGGCCCGGATAATTTCCGCGCCAGCGTCAAGGCCGACGTCAATACCGACACCCGCCAGACGGAAGAGACGACCTACGATCCCGAATCGCGCGTCGAGCGCTCAGTGCAATCGATGCGCAACAACGAAAATAACAGCCAGAAGCAGACTTCCACGCCGGCAAGCGTCGAACAGAACCTGCCTGAGGCCCAGACGGCCACCAGCGAAGGTCCCCAGTCCACCTCGCAGAACGACCGCAAGGAAGAAATCACCAACTACGAGATAAATTCCAAGAAGATCGCCACTGTTTCCAACGGTTATTCGGTGGAAAAAATGTCGATCGCGGTGGTGGTCAACCGGCAGCGCCTGATGACGATCCTCGGCAAGGACGCCTCGGCGGAGCAGATTGCGGCGCGCGTCGCGGAAATCCAGAAAATGGTGGCCTCCGCCACCGGCTTCAGCGACAAGCGCGGCGATGTGATCGACGTTTCGTCGGTGGAATTCATCGACGGTCTCGACGGCGAGCCTATCGAACAGGCCGGCATCATGGAATCGATCGGCCACTACACCGGCAGCCTGATCAACGCCGGCGCCTTCATTGTGGTGGTTTTCCTCGTCGCCTTCTTTGGCCTTCGCCCGATGGCGGCGGCCCTGACCGCCCAGGCAAAGCCTGCTTTGGCCGATCCAAGCTTCGACGAAGTGCAGCGCGCGCTGCCGACGCCGGAAGCAACCGCCGATGGCGGCCAGGCGGCAACTACCGCCCTGCCCGGTCGCGGCGGTTCGAACGCGCTGGACGAATTGCGTCAGAAACTGCGGCCCGCGCCGCAGGAGCGTCTAGCCCGCATGGTCGACCTGAACGAGGAGCGCACCGCCCAAATCCTGCGTAAATGGGCGGCCCAGGAAGCCGTGGGCTGATGCGTTCCGCAGCTTTATTCGATCTTTTGCCGGATTTCGGCGCGAGCCTGCCTCGCGCCGTTCCTGTCGATGCGGCGCGCGAACATGCGGCCCGGTCCGACAATCCCCCGGTCGATATCGAGGCCATCGTGGCGCGTGCCGTCGCCGATGCCGAAGCTGCATTGGAAGAGCGGCTGACCAAGGCGCATGAAGAAGCGCTGGAAGCCGAGCGCCAGGCCAATGCGCAAGAGGCCAAGCTGTTTCTCGAAAGCCTCGGCGACGATGTCGGCAAGACCATCGCCGCCCGCATCGATGCTGCGCAGTCGCATCTCGGTGAACTGGCCGGCACGGCGGTCACCCGCATCGTCGGCGGCCTGCTCAGCGAAGACTTGCAAAAACGTTCCGTCACCGCGCTTGCGCGCACCATTCGCGACAGCATTGGCGACCCTGAGGCCGTGCGCATTGCCGTGCGCGGTCCGCAATCGCTGTTCGAAACCTTGAGCGCTGCACTGGGGGCCTATGCCGACCACCTCGATTTCACCGAGGCGTCGAGCCTGGACCTCACCGTCGTCATCGACGACGCCGTATTTGAAACCCGCATGGCAGAATGGGGCGAAGCGCTGACCGAGGTGCTGCTATGAGCACCGCCGAGGCGCACGAAGCGCCGCACGAGATCATCATCGTGCGCCATGGCCACGGCGATCATGACGAGGGCCACCATGGCGGCGTCTGGAAGATCGCATTTGCCGATTTCATGACCGCCATGATGTGCTTCTTCCTGGTCATGTGGCTGATCAATGCCGCCAACGAGCAGACCAAGGCGGCCGTCGCCAGCTATTTCAATCCCGTCAAGCTGATCGACCGCAATGCCAGCCGAAAAGGGCTGGAAGATCTCGGCGACGGGCCACGTGCCTCCGGCCTGACGGCCGATAGCCCGCAAACAGACGCCGACAAAGCCGGCCAGGGCGGCGATGGCGGTTCGGTTTCCTCGCAATCGAAGGAATCGGAAGCCGCGCCCAAAAGAGAAGACAATGCGGACGCGCATCTTTTCGCCGACCCCTATGCCGTTCTCTCAGAGATCGCGACCGACACCGGCACGATGCAGAACGTCAGCCAAAAGGGCGACGGCGGCGCGCAAAAGGCCGGCCCGGCCACCGGCGCTTCCGGCGGCGTATCCTACCGCGATCCCTTCGCGCCCGATTTCTGGTCGCAGCAGATGGCCGACCCCGCCGCCGAGGCCAGCGCCGAGCGCGCCAGGATCGAGGGCGATCCGGCCAAACCGGGCGACAAGACCGCCGAGACTGAAAATCCGAAGGTAAAGGCCGTACCGCCGAAACCGGCGTCGGACTTCGCACCGCTCGAACCGCTGGCCAAGGAGGCCGGCGAAGCGCCGTCCGTTGAGGAAGTGGCGAAACCGGCCGGCGCAAAGGCGGAAAAAACGCCTTCTCCCGCAGCCCAGAAGGCGGCGGCGCGGGTGAAGCAGCAACTTGCCGAGGCCTTCAAGGACCGCGACAAGCTTCATGACGGCATATCGGTCAAGGCGACCGACAAGGGCGTCGTCATCTCCATTACCGATCAGCTGGATTTCGGCATGTTCAAGATCGGCTCGGCGATGCCCGACCGTGAATTGGTGCTGGCGATGGACAAGATCGGCCGGATCGTCAACGGCCAGAAGGGGAAGATCTCCATCGGGGGCCACACCGACGCCCGCCCGTTCAGAAGCGAGACGTATGATAATTGGCGGCTGTCGGCGGCCCGCGCGCAATCGGCTTACTACATGCTGGTGCGCGGCGGCGTCGACGAACACCGGATCGTCGAAGTATCCGGCTTTGCGGACCGCCAGCCGAAGGACGCGGCCGATCCGCTCGCCGCCGCCAACCGGCGCATCGAAATCCTGCTGGAAACCGACGGATGAAAGGCGCAACGCTGATAAGCGGCCTGATCGGCCCGGCGCTCGTAAGCGGCTTGATCGGCATCTCGCTTCTGGCCCTGCCGCGCCTCGCTTATGCCGCAGACGCGCTCCAGCCATTCCAGCTTGTCCGCTCCCTGCAACTCGTCCAGGACCGCATCGCCGCCGGCGATCATGCGGCCCTGCCGATGCAGCGCAAATTGCTGGAAATGGTCGATGCGCGCATGCGCACCGCCGCGCCGGACGCCTTCAAGGACCCCAAGAATTTCCGCGCGCTGCTTGTCTACGGCATGAGCGGCGGCAATCCGGTGACCGTCGAGGCCGCCACCGCCCGCCTCGATCTCGATGCTGAAAATCACGCCTTGGCCGATGGCGTCATCGCCTATCTGAGCGGGCGTCCGGCCGTGGCGATCGCCGCCCTCGAACCGATCGAACCGATGCATTTGCCGAGCGATCTTGGCGCGTTCCTGGCGCTCGTCAAGGGTTCGCTCCTGGCCGCCGACAAGCCTGTCGAGGCGCTCGCCCTGCTCGATCAGGCGCGCCTGCTTAGCCCAGGCTCCTTGGTCGAGGAAGCGGCCCTTCGCCGTTCGGTCGCCATCGACGCCGCGCAGGGCGACGCTGCCCGGTTCGCGCTGGCATCCACGCAATATGTCGAGAACTATCTATACTCGCCCTATGCCAGCCAGTTTGCGGACGCCTTCGTCAATGGCGTGATAGCCATGCATCAGGCGATCAGCCAGGACAAGCTCGCCGACATCACCTCGATGATGGATGCCGAGCGCGAAAAGGTGATCTACCTGCGCATCGCGCGCCGCGCCGCAATCGAGGGTTTGAACGACCTTTCGACCTATGCGTCGGCCAAGGCCGAGCAGGGGCGCGACGGCAGCGGCAACGAAAACGACCCGCGCGCGCAGCTTTATGCCAGCCTTTCGACCGTCACCTCGGCCACCGTCGGCGACCTGCGCGAAAAGTTGAAGACCATCGACCGCAGCCAGCTTTCAGAGCGCGACCAGTCGTTGCTCGACGCCGCCCAGGCCGTGATCGGTGAAATGGTCGCGGTGCCCAAGGCGCCCTCGCCGGAACATCAAGCCACCGTCGCCAGACCGGCAACGCCGACAGCCGGCGCCCCGGAAGCCGCCGAACAGGCTTCCGTCGCGTCGGATCTGCCGGCGGTCGAGGGCGCAATGCCGGAGCAGCCGGCGGTGGATAAGCCGCCGGTCGATACGCCGGTTGCACCTTCCCCTGTTCCGGTTTCTGCAACCGAGACCGCGCCGGTGCAGGAAATTTCCATGTCGGCTAAGGCCGCGCCCTTACCCCCAGGCAAAACGGCAACTGCCGCGCCCGACGCCGCCGACACCGCCATCGCCGACGCACACCGCCGACTTGAATCCATAGACCAGATGCTTGGGACATCGCCAAAATGAGAGTGAGCACCGGCCCCGCCCTGACCGACCAGCTTCCCGCCGGCACCCACGCCGCAGCCAAGGCCGCGCGTGGAAAGACCGACAGCGATTTTCACCATATCCTGTATCAGGCAGATGGAAAAAAGCATGCCACCGGGCCACAACACGCTCAAGACCAGGCGGCTGACGATCCGGTTCGCCAGCGGCTTTGGCCCGAATTCATCGGCAAGTTCGCCGATAGCGACGGCGATCCCGAAAAAATCACGGCCGACGATGCCGATAAATCATCCGATGCCGGCAAGAAGATCGATGACGGCAAGGTCCGGCATGGCGACCGGCATCATGACCAGATGCACGATCCCCAGATACACGACCCGTCGCAGGCCATGGCGGCTTTGCCGGGCGCAGGCCTCGAACCAGCACGTGGCCATGCAGATGAAAGCCAAGCAGCGCCTGCCGCGCCAACGCAGAATCCCGCCGATGTCGCCCAGCCACAGCCGATTTTGGGCGAAACTGAAGTGGATTTGAACCTTTCGGGCAAGGTTATGCCGACAAACGCGCCCTTGCAGCCCACAAAAAGCCATGCAAGCGAGACAAACAACATCGCCGGCCAGCAGGACGATGGGTTTGCGGGCCTGCCGGCCGACGCCGACGAGGCGGGATCACCAGAGCCTCTGGTGGCGGTCAAGGCGAAACCCGGAAGCGATGGGCAGACTGCGCGGCAACCCAGCGCCGACAAGCCGGCTTCACCGGCGCACGTCACCGTCATCGGCGAGCAAAATTTTCCAGCGCCGGCGGCCTATCAGTCATCCACCGCCACCAGTCTCGCCGCCACTATCGGTGGCGATGGCGGCCTTCGCCAATCCCTTGCGGCATCCGCCGGGCTTGCCTCGAC
>DASYCS010000104.1:0-3281 GCA_036500025.1 Mesorhizobium sp.
CACGATGCAGCATTGGATGAAAGAGACGCTGTAAGCCGCAAGCAAATACCTGTTGGCGATGGCTGCGAGGCGCACAGGCGACACCGCAACCATTGACCGCGCCTTGCGTTCCTGAAAGCCTTGCCGGCGGGTGGACCTGACGGTCAGGCCCGCCCAAAACCAAACCCGGAGATTCCAATGGCGAAACTTGTCTACAAGGTAGTCGAACACGATGGCGGCTGGGCCTACAAGGTCGGATCGACCTTTTCCGAAACCTTCCCCAGCCACGCACAGGCCTTGCACGCCGCCGAAAGGGCGTCGGCGGAACAGCAGGTCTCGGGGACGACGGACGGGATCGTCTATGAGGATGCCGACGGCAACTGGCATGAGGAATTGGCCGACGGCCACGATCGGCCACAGACGGAAGTCTCCGACTGATGCCGCGCATCGAGACCGAATGACCTAAAGACAAGCCAATACAATAAGATAAGCGCGGACAGGCGAAATCCATGGCGTGTCCGCTGCGATTGTCCGATGCGCAGGATACGACATTGCCTGCCGCCAACCATGCTTTGTCGAGGCTGGCTTTCGTGGTCTGTAAAGCCAGGACGCCGGATTGATCCGCCCATGGTAGGCAAAGCCCGGCTCCTTGGGCAGGACATACGGGAATGGCGGCAGCGACAATCGGCTGGAACGACCTGACGAAAGACGAACAGACCGCATTGAAGCGCATGAATCGCGGTCCGTATCCGGACCTCGAACCGGCAATGGCCCAGAGGTTGATCGCGCTGGGACTGGCGCAGGACAGGCCGCGCGGCATCGGTATCAGCCGCACCGGGCGCGACCTGGTGATCACCACTTTGCTCGAAGCGCGCGAGAACCTTCCGCCCGCCGGTTGAACAAGTGGCTTCGACGCCTCGCAAGCCGGGCGTTCCGGCGAAAGCAAACCGCTTGGCCAACCGTTTCTTAAGGTGTCTTTGCTAGATAGCGGGGCTTGAACAGGGCCGAATACGGGCAGTTCAGGTGCGGTTTTCGGCGGCCACGCCTGCCAAGCGAGGAATATGATGGCCGCCATCCCCCTGATAGAAGAAACGAATGGCGGCTCCGCCGGCGCAATGGTTTCGGGCCTTGCCGGCTTCGCGCCCGACAGCACCGGCGCCGCCCATGTCGAACTGGCCAATAACCGGCCGGAGCGCAAGCTGGCCATCTACCCGGCATCGGCGGGCTTCGACCTGGTCGAGGAACTGGATTATCTTTGCTCCCGCACGGTCGAGCCGAACGTCTTCTTCAACCCGCGCTTCCTGGCCCCGGCGATGCCGAGGCTGGAAGACCGCGAGGTGCGGCTGGCCGTCATTCGCGACGGCGACGACCATCGCAACCGGCTGCGGCTTTTGGTGCCGTTTTCGGTGGAAAGATCGATGCTGCCGATGGGCGCGTCGATCATGCGCACCTGGGCAAGCCCGTTCGGCCCGATCGGCACGCCGCTGATCGACCGCGACGACCCGGTCGGCGTCATCGAGGATTTCTTTTCCATGCTGGCGCGGCCGCACCTCAAGCTGCCGAAGGTGTTGGTGCTGCCGGATATGCGCCTCGACGGGCCGACCGCCAGCCTGCTTCGCATGGCGACGGAAGCGCGCTCGCTGCCTTTGGTCACCACCGGCGAAGTCCAGCGCCCTGTCCTGCAAAGCGAACTCGACGGCGACGATTACCTGAAAAACGCGCTGCGCCCGCATCATTACCGTGAATTTCGCCGCCTGAAGCGCCGCCTTGGCGAAAGAGGCCACCTGGAGCATATCGTGGCGCGCGGGCCGGAGCAGATACGCCACGCCATCGAAAGCTTCCTGACGCTGGAAGCCGCCGGCTGGAAAGGCCGCGAGCGCACCGCCATGGCCATCGACCGTTACCGCGCCGCCTTCGCGCGAGAGGCGGTGCATCGATTGGCCGAACAGGATCTGTGCCGCATCCATTCGCTTGTGCTCGACGGGCGCACCATCGCCAGCCTCATCGTTTTCGTCGAGCAGGGCTTCGCCTACACCTGGAAGACGGCCTATGACGAGACGCTGTCGGCTTTCTCGCCCGGAGCGCTTCTGATGATCGAGGCAACCAGGCAGCATCTCGACGATCCAAACATCACGATGACCGATTCCTGCACGGTGCCAGACCACCCGGTGATGAGCCGGCTGTGGACCGAGCGGCGGCCCGTTGGCACGATTGTCATTGGCCTGACGCCCGATTCCGACCGGCTGGCCCGGCAGGCGGCAGCACAGCTTCACCTCCACCGGGAAACGCGCAACATGGCGCGCATCGTGCGCAACCGGATGAAAAGCCTGCTGAGCCGGCGCTAGCCAAATCGCCCCGTCGCCGGCCGAAGTCGCCGGCTGAACCGATTCAGCATCCAGCCGCCCGCAATCTTCACTTGAAGCCTTTTGTGCAACGCGATAGGCCGTTGCCAATTCAAGAAGCGGAGCAAGCCTGTGAGCGCGCAAAAGACCAGAACCGAAACCGACACATTCGGTCCGATCGAGGTGGCGTCCGATCGATATTGGGGCGCGCAGGCCCAACGCTCGCTGGGCAATTTCAAGATCGGCTGGGAAAAGCAGCCCGCCTCCATCGTGCGCGCGCTCGGCATCGTCAAACGCGCCGCGGCGGAAGCCAATATGGACCTCGAACGCCTTGACCCTGCGCTGGGCAAGACCATCGTCCAGGCCGCGCAGGAGGTTATCGACGGCAAGCTCAACGAGCATTTTCCGCTGGTGGTCTGGCAGACAGGCTCCGGCACCCAGTCCAACATGAACGCCAACGAAGTCATCTCCAACCGAGCCATCGAATTGCTGGGCGGCGTGATGGGGTCGAAAAAGCCGGTCCACCCGAACGACCACGTCAATATGAGCCAGTCGTCCAACGACACCTATCCGACGGCCATGCACATCGCCAGCGCCGAGCGCATCGTCCACGACCTGCTGCCGGCCCTGAAACACCTGCATGCCGCGCTCGACGCCAAGGCGAAGGCCTTCGACCACATCGTCAAGATCGGCCGCACACATACGCAGGACGCCACGCCGCTTACCCTTGGCCAGGAATTTTCCGGCTATGCCGCGCAGGTCGCCTCATCGATCAAGCGCATCGAGCTGACCCTGCCCGGCCTGTGCGAACTGGCGCAGGGCGGCACCGCCGTCGGCACCGGCCTCAACGCCCCGATAGGCTTTGCCGAAAAAGTGGCCGACCGAATCGCCGCCATCACCGGCATCGACTTCAAAACCGCGCCCAACAAATTCGAGGCGCTTGCAGCCCACGATTCGATG
>DASYCS010000105.1:0-2955 GCA_036500025.1 Mesorhizobium sp.
CAAACCACGGATGGGCGCCGGGAGCAATCCAGAAATTGTCGACGGCGGTTTAGGTTTTCTTGAGCGCGAGGGCGCGTCGGCGGTGGAGCGCCAATCTCCCCCACGAGGGGGGAGATCGGCAGCTTCTCAGCTCGCCTTCAACCTCGACCCTGTGAGCAAACCGCGCTCTTCCAGCACCGGGTAGGCCATCGACGCCAGCAGTGAGTTGATCTGTTTCAGGTCGCGGATGGTGTCCAGGTGGATGGAGCTGGTCTCGACGCTTCTGGCGGTGCCGTCGCGCAGGCGCACGAAATGGCTGGCGCTGGTTTCCTTCTCGCGGGCGCGCAGCTGGTCCTTTTCCAGCACCAGCTGGCGCGCGGTCTCGGGATCACGCGACACCAGAACGTTGAAGGCGAGCCGCGCATTGGCGAGCACCGATGTGTGGAAGGCGCACAATTCGCTCCATCCCTCGTCGGTGAATTCCAGCCCGCGCTCGAACTTCTTCTTCACATGCACCAGCATGTTGCGCACGATGATGTCGCCGACCTGTTCGAGCTTGACGCAGGCGCCGATCAGTTCCTGGCAGCGCAGCGCCTCGTCCTCGGTCATCACGTTGCGGGTGACCTTGGCGAGGTAGATCTTGATGGCGGCGTGCTTGCGGTCGACGCGGTCGTCCAGCGAGGCCAGCGCCTTGATCTTGTCGGCGTCGGCGCTTTCGTACAGTTCGATGATGCGTTTCAGCATGATCTCGACCGTCTCGCACACCCGCACCACCTCGCGCGTGGCGTTGGCCAAAGCCTGGCTTGGCGTATCGAGCGCGGCCTCGTTCAGCGCCGAAAGCTCGGTCGCGGCAAAGGCGTCGACCGGTTCGGGCTTGCCGCCCAGCGCCACGATCTTTTCGGAGGCGCGATAGACCAGGCCGGCCAGCGGCAGCCCGGCCATCAGGATGATGACGTTGAAGAGGATGTGCGCGTTGACGATCTGGTCGGGCACGGTGGCACCGAGGAAGCCGACGGGCGGCTTGAAGCTCATGAACAGGATCAGCATGACGATGGAGCCGACGCCGCGCATCAGCAAATTGCCGACCGGCACCACGCGCACGGCGGCATCCGCGCCGCGCGTCAGCATCGGCGCGATGATCGACGAGCCGAGATTGACGCCCAGCACCAGCACGACACCCAGTTCCGGCGGAATGAAACCGCGCCCGGCAAGCGCCGCCATCAAAAGGATCGCGGCGATGCTCGACTGGAAAAGCCAGGTGGTGAAGGCTGCAAGCAGGAAGGCGGTGACCGGATCGCCGGCGAAATAGGTGATGATGACCGGCAGCATCTGGCTGTCGCGCAGCGGCTCGGAGGCTTGGCCGATCATTTCCAACGACAGCACCAGAAGGCCGATGCCAACCAGGATGCGGCCTATCTGACGCCAGTCGCGGCGCTCGGTCGCCATGAACATGACCGTGCCGATGACGAGGCAGACGGGAACCAGCAAGGTGAGGTCGAAGGTGAGGAGCTTAGTGACCAGCGCCGAGCCGATCTCCGCGCCGCGCACGGCAAGCTGGCCGGCGGCGCCGGAAACGATGCCCGAACCGGCAAACGAACCGACCAGAAGCGTGACGGCGGTGGAACTTTGCAGTGCGATGGCCAGACCCGTGCCGGCCAGAACCGCCATCAACGGGTTGCGCATGGTGTTGCGCAGGCGATGGCGCAGCACGTCGCCATAGGCGCGCTCGACGCCGGTTTTCACCATGCGCGTGGCAAACAGCATCAAGGCGACCGCGCCGGCAAGGTGGATGAGGACGACGGATCCGCTCATGCCGGCGTCCCGCCCGGCACAGCAACAGTGCCGCATGGCCGCCGCGAAGCCCTGGCGTGGTAGCGAGCGTGTGGATTGTTGCCTGTCACCTTCATTCCTCGAATCGCAATCATATTAGCCGGATAATTTTTTCTTGCAGGAAAAAATGCAGGCCGGATGGCGCGCGCGCTGGTTTTTCATATGGTGTTCAACTGGGGTGAAATTTCGATAAGTCAAGGTAATGATTACACAAATTTTATGCTTGCACTCCTTCCGGGCGTCTTCGGCCTATAGGCATATTGAGTTTTTCGAAGCATGAACCACCAGCCGAAAGGTGTATTTTTTGCTCGATAGAGTGGGTGCGTCGGGCCGCATCGGCGCGCAGGCCGGCCAGCCAAAGCGGCAGCATGCGGCGGGCCTGAGTGAAGGCATCCGTTATAGCGGCGCTTATAACTGCCTGAACTGATTACAAAAACGTAATGTAGCCGTTCAGTTTCGGTTCATGGTTACGGCGCTATTTCTGCGGTCATCAACAACGAAGGAGTACCTCAATGAAACGTCTTGTTCTCGCTGCCGTCGCTGCGTCTTTCCTCGCCGCCCCGATGATCTCGGCCCAGGCAGCGCCGATGGTTGCTCCGATCGCCGCGCCAAGCGCCAATGTCGTTCATGTCGACTGGAAGAAGCCCAACCAGGTGCAGAAGCGCAAGGTTGTCGTGACGAAGAAGGTCGTGCGCAAGCAGCAGTGGAAGCGCGGCCAGCGTTACTCCGACTGGCGCCGTCACCAGGCCGTCAGCGACTATAACCGCCATGGCCTTCAGCGTCCGGGCCGCGGCCAGGAATGGATCAAGGTCGACAACAACTATTTGCTGGTCGGCATCGCATCGGGCGTCATCGGCGCGATGATCGCCGCTCACTAAGCCAGGCGCATTCCGGCACGAAGGCGGCTCGCAAGGGCCGCCTTTTTGTTTTTGGCCCTGTGAATACCGGGTATGGCCGGCATCGGGGGTCGTCTTGGGCGGTAGGGGTGTTTATATGAAGGGGAAACGAGCCGTTCCCCATGCGCTTTCCGCCCGCCTTTCTCGATGAAATACGCGACCGAGTGCCGATTTCCTCGGTGGTCGGCACGCGCGTTTCGTGGGACCGCAAGAAAACCAATGCGCCGCGCGGCGATTTCTGGGCCTGCTG
>DASYCS010000106.1:0-1966 GCA_036500025.1 Mesorhizobium sp.
TTGCTGTTTGCCCAAGCTGAAAACCAGCCCGACCCTCTAGCCCAATAGAGTGCGCTTGCGCTTGGCGCCGCCGGCCTGACGCCATGTGTTGAAGCGATGGGTTGCGGCGGCGAACGATATCCTCATCTGCCGCGACACCGAGTAACGCGATTTGCCTTCATCGAACAGGCGGTAGCAGCATTCGACGCCTTCCTCCGTAAGCTTGCCGTCGGGCGCCTTGTTGTGCGGATTGGCCGGGTCGAATTTGCATAGTTGCGTTTCGACCATGTCCTTCAGGCGCTTGAGGTCGGCCTCGATGCCGGCGATCAGGTCGAGCACCGGCTTCGGTTCGAATGGGGTTGCAGGCTGCTTGTCCGTCATGCCGCGTCCTTTCATTTCATTATCAGTGGATGTTTCGCTATATAGGCCGGCAGTTGCGGATAAAAAGAAATGGGCAGCGCCGTATGGCTCAATAATTTTGAACCCGCCTTTTTTGATCGCCCGCGCCCCCTTAGGGAATTGACCCTAGGCCTTTGCCCGCCTAGTTTAGAATAATTCTAAACTAGGATAATCGCTCATGCTGTCGCGTGTACTCGGCTTTGGCCGCCGCCGTTTCGATTCGCTGTCCGAGCAGGAAGTGCTGGCGCTTGCCATTTCCTCTGAAGAAGATGACGGGCGCATCTACCGCGCCTATGCCGACGGGCTTGCTGAAAGCTTTCCGCAGTCGGCGCAACTGTTCGAGGCGATGGCGACGGAAGAGGACGGTCACCGCGCCGCGCTGATCGACTTGCACCGCAAGCGCTTTGGCGAGCGCATTCCGCTGATCCGCCGCGAGCACGTAAAAGGCTATTACGAGCGCAAGCCGGATTGGCTGGTGCGGCCGCTGGGCATCGAGCATGTGCGCGCGCAGGCCGAAACGATGGAACGGCAGGCCTATCTTTTCTACGTCGAGGCGGCGAAGCGGACCACGGACGCAGCCACGCGAAAGCTGCTCGGCGACCTCGCCGCCGCCGAACAGCGCCACGAAACGCTGGCGCAGCATCTCGAAAAGAAGCTTGTGCCCGGCGATGCGCGCGACGAGGAAGCCGCGACCGAGCGCCGCCAGTTCATCCTCACCTATGTCCAGCCGGGGCTGGCCGGGCTGATGGACGGTTCGGTATCGACGCTGGCGCCGATATTCGCCGCCGCCTTTGCCACGCACGACACCTGGCAGACGCTTCTGGTGGGGCTTGCCGCCTCGATAGGAGCCGGCATTTCCATGGGCTTCACCGAAGTCGCCTCGGATGACGGCAAGCTTTCCGGGCGCGGTTCGCCGATCAAGCGCGGGCTGACGGTTGGCCTGATGACATCGCTGGGCGGCCTGGGGCACGCCCTGCCCTACCTGATCCCGGATTTCTGGACGGCGACCGTCGTTGCCGCGATCGTGGTGTTCTTCGAATTATGGGCCATCGCCTTCATCCAAAACCGCTACATGCAGACGCCGTTCCTGCGCGCAGCCTTCCAGGTGGTGCTGGGCGGCGCGCTGGTGTTCGTCGCCGGCGTGCTGATCGGCAACGCCTAGCGCGGTTCTGGTTTTTACCGAATCGGTAAAACCGCTCTATCTCTTTGTTTTGGCCGCATTTGCGGACGCAAAACCGCTTCACGCTTTTGCTGGAAATGCTCCAGCTATTTCAGCTTCAGCGGCTTGGCGCTGGCCAAGAAATCCTTCCACGGATCGGCTTGTGCGAACCGCCGCAGCGTCGTCTCGTCGCCGATGGGAAAGGCGTTGGGCGCGATGCCGTCATGCACTTCCTGCCACATTATCGGCATTGAAACCGTCGCGCCCTTCTTGGCGCGCGACGAATAGGGCGCAACCGTGGTCGAACCCTTGCCGTTGCGCAGGTAGTCGATGAAGATTTTGCCGGTGCGCGCCTTTTTCGACAGGGTCGCGGTGTAGCGGTCGGGTTCGGCCTGCTCCATGGCGCGGGCGAAATCGTGCGAAAAACCT
>DASYCS010000107.1:0-8644 GCA_036500025.1 Mesorhizobium sp.
ACCTCGCTGTGGCTGGAAGGCCCGCGCGGCACCGACGCGCGCGGACTGGCGGAGATCGCCGCCACGCGCGGCGTGCTGATCGAGCCGGGCGACCGCTTCTTCGACCAGGGCAACGCGCCCTCGCGCTTCATGCGGCTCGGCATCTCGTCGATCGCGCTCCAGCACATCGAACCCGGCATCCGCGAACTGGCGACGGCAGCGGGGCGCAGGCCGGCCGCCGCCTGACAGGCCGCGCCACAATGTATATAGGCCGGCCCGAACATGCTGGCCCGAACTGGCCCCATCCGAACATTGGCGACGTCCGAATAAGGCTGGCCCATGCGGCGAAGTGCGCTGGGCCTTAGGACCACTCCCAAGGCGCGGCATAGTGGGTGGCGAAAATGCAGCGCGCCATCGGGCCAGCCCGCCGAACGCGCCCGCAGGGAGTATCCATGTCGCTTGCAAAACCGGCTGCGGCCGAAAGAGGGCCGCGCGCATTCACCGACGCCACGGCCCAGCCGCTCGACAGCCGGGAACAGAGCCGGCCCGTGCCGAACTACCGCCCGCTCCTTCCCAACGACCTCGAACGCATTCACGAGGCGGCACTGGTGTTGCTGGAAACGGTGGGCTTCGCCAATCCGATCCCCTCCTGTGTCGAAGCGTTGACCGGAGCCGGGGCGATCTATGGCGAGGACGGCCGCATCCGCTTTCCGCGCCGGCTGGTGCTTGAGACTGTCGCGGGCGCTGCGCGCCACTTTACGCTGCATGGCCAGCATCCCCGGCACGACATGGCGATCCAGGGCGGGCGCGTGCACTACGGCACGGCGGGGCTTGCCGTTCACCTGGTCGACGCCGAAAAGCGCAGCTATCGCGAATCCGCGTTGAACGACATTTACGATGCCGCCCGCATCGTCGAGGGGCTGGACAATATCCACTTCTTCCAGCGCCCGATGGTGGCGCGCGACCTGGCCGATCCGCTCGAACTGGACCTCAACACCCTTTATGCCTGCGTGAGCGGCACGTCGAAGCATATCGGCACCTCGTTCACGGTGCGCGAGAATGTGAAGCCGGCGCTGGACATGCTGCACATGATTGCCGGCGGCGAGGCGGCGTTTCGCGCGCGGCCGTTCATTTCAAGCTCAAGCCCTTTTGTCGTGTCGCCGATGAAGTTCGCCGAAGACGCCTGTGGCGTGCTGGAGGAATGCGTCAAGGGCGGCATTCCCATCCTGCTGCTTTCAACCGGCCAAGCCGGCGCCACGGCGCCCGCCGCCCTGGCTGGCGCGGTGGTGCAGGCGGTGGCCGAAGTGCTGGCGGGGCTGGCCTATGTCAATGCATTGAAGCGCGGGCATCCGGCCATGTTCGGCACCTGGCCGTTTGCGTCCGACCTTCGCACCGGGCAGATGTCCGGCGGCTCGGCCGAGCAGGCGCTGTTGACGGCTGCCTGCGCGCAGATGGCGCAATTCTACGACCTGCCCGGCGCTTCCGCCGCCGGCATGGCCGATTCCAAGCTGCCCGACATCCAGTCCGGCTATGAAAAAGGCATCACCAATGTCATGGCCGGGCTTTCCGGCCTCGACCTTGTTTACGAGGCGGCAGGCATGCATGCCTCGCTGCTTGGCTTCTGCCTCGAAAGCCTGATCATCGACAACGACATGCTGGGCTATTGCCAGCGTTGCGCGCGCGGCATCGATACCGGCGATGCCGCGCTTTCGGTGGAGGCCATCACCGATGTCTGCCTGAAAGGGCCGGGCCACTATTTGAACCGTGGCGCGCCCGCCGGCGAGGGCCGCCCGGATGCGTCCTATCCAATGATCGGCGATACGCTGACCCCGAAGGAATGGTGCGACAAGGGCCGGCCCGACATGCTGCAAAAGGCGATTGCCGAGAAAAAGCGCATCCTTGCCGAGCGTTTTCCACGTCACATCGTGAAATCGCTCGATGACCGGCTGCGCGCCCGCTTCGGCGAGCTTATCAGGCTGCCGCGCGGCGCGATGGGCTGGAAGCCCTAGCAACGGCGCCAAGCGCTGTTGCAAATTGCCGCCAGAACCCTAGCTTGGGTCGCATGACGCCTCTGGATATCAGCAAGCTCCTGGTCCGCACCTCGATGAAGGACCGCGCGGCCTTCGACCTGCTCTATCGGCAGACGAGCGCGAAACTTTTCGGCGTCTGCCTGCGTGTCTTGAACGACAGAACGGAAGCCGAGGAAGCGCTTCAGGAGGTTTTCGTCAAGGTATGGACCAAGGCGGATCGTTTCGCGGTGTCGGATCTCAGCCCGATCTCGTGGCTGGTGGCCGTTGCCCGCAACCATTCGATCGACCGCATCCGGGCGCGGCGGCCAACGGCAGCCGATATCGATGCGGCGCTCGACGTGGCCGATACGGCGCCCGATCCTGAAGCCGCGACGATGGCGGACGACGACAGCGAACGCATCCACCGGTGTCTTGGCGAACTGGAAAAAGATCGGGCGGCAGCCGTGCGCGGGGCTTATCTCAAGGGCGAAAGCTATGCCGAACTGGCGCAGCGTCATGGCGTACCGCTGAACACGATGCGGACATGGCTGCGGCGCAGCCTGTTGAAATTACGGGAATGCCTGGAAAGATGACGGCGTTGGAAACAAACGGACCGGAGCATGAGGGAGACGACCTGCTGGCCGCCGAATATGTTCTCGGCGTGCTGACGGCGGACGAGCGTCTCGCAGCCCAGCGTCGCGCCGAGGCCGACACCGCCTTTGCGCGGCTTGTCGACGCCTGGGAAGTGCGGCTTTCGCCGCTTGACGGCGGCTATGCCGAGGTGGAAGCGCCAGCTTCGGTGAAGGCGGCGCTGGACCGGCGGCTGTTTACGCCCACCTCTGCCGGCGCCGCGAGGCCTGGCCTGTGGTCCAGCCTTGCGTTCTGGCGCGGATTGACGATGGCAGCCCTTGCCGCGCTCGCGCTTTATGTCGCCGCACCGCTGGTCAATCCGCCCGTTCCCTCGTCGCAACCAACGCTGGTGGCAGCGCTTGCCGCCGATGGCAGCGACGTCAAATATCTCGCCGTCTACGATCCCGCACAGCACAGCGTCGGTCTTTCGCATGTGGCGGGCGAGCATGCGACCGGCAAGGATTTCGAACTGTGGATGATCGAGGGCAAGAACCCGCCGGTTTCGATGGGCATCATCGCCGCCGGCGCCACCGCGCGCCTGCCCGTCTCGCCTGCGGTCCAGCAAAGACTGGCGCAGGGCGCGGTGCTGGCCGTCAGCCTCGAACCGGCCGGCGGCTCGCCAACCGGCCAGCCAACGGGGCCGGTCGTTGCAGCCGGCGACCTGAAGAATATCTGACAGTCCGGCCTTTCTTCGACGCCTTCTGAAACTCTGCGGATTGCGCGCCGTATCTCCTTGTGCCCCAGCGAAACTGGGAAACAGAAAACTCAAGGAGTTTGACACCATGCGTAAATTCGCCACCGTTGTGTTCGCCGGGGCTGTCGCCCTTTCCGCTCTGGGCACCGTTGCCTATGCCGAAAACCCGCATGTCGGCGGGGCAGCGATGTTTGCCGACAAGAACATCGTCGAGAACGCCGTCAATTCGAAGGATCACACCACGCTGGTGGCAGCCGTAAAGGCAGCCGGTCTGGTCGATACGTTGCAGGGCAAAGGCCCGTTCACCGTGTTCGCACCGACCAACGAGGCCTTCGCGGCTCTGCCGGCCGGCACGGTCGATACGCTCTTGAAGCCGGAAAACAAGGACAAGCTGGTCAAGATCCTGACCTGCCACGTCGTCGCCGCCAAGGCGATGTCGACCGATGTGATGAAGATGGTCAAGGACGATGGCGGCATGCACAAGGTCAAGACCGTCGGCGGCTGCGAACTGACGCTGAAGGATGAAGGCGGCAAGGTCACCGTCACCGACGAGAACGGCAATGTCGCCAATGTGACCATCGCCGATGTCGAGCAGTCGAACGGCGTCATCCACGTCGTCGACAAGGTTCTTCTGCCGAAGATGTAGCCGGCCCTTCAGTTAGGCTTCGCGGAATAAGTCCCTCTTCGCGGAGCCGAGCCTCGCGCCGACCATCGCAAGCCCGTTTCAACCTTCCTATATGAAGCGGGAGCCGGCGCGAGGCGACTTCAAGCTAATGGACCTCTCACCCGTTTTTGATTTCCCCGTGACGCGCATCTCTGTCAAAAACCAGCCTGGAGGTACTGAAACATGAACCGTCGTGATTTCCTGTTGAGCGGTGCCGCCGGCGTGGCTCTCGTGGTTGGCGGCTCGGCGCTGTTGCGCATGGGCAAGCCGGAAGCGGCGCAGGCGGCCGAGAAATTCGCCGTCACCAAGACCGACGCCGAGTGGCGCGCCATCCTTTCCGATGAAGCCTTCAACGTATTGCGCCGCGAGGGAACCGAATATCCGGGCACCAGCCCGCTGCTGAACGAGCATCGCAAGGGCACATTCGCCTGTGCCGGCTGCGACCTGCCCGTCTACTCGTCCGAGACGAAGTTCGAGTCCGGCACCGGCTGGCCGAGCTTCTGGCAGGCGCTGCCCAACGGGATCGCCACGCGCGAGGATTCCACCTTGGGCATGGTGCGGATCGAAGCCCATTGCAGCCGCTGCGGCGGCCATCTCGGCCACGTCTTCGACGACGGCCCGGCGCCGACCGGCAAACGTCACTGCATCGACGGCGTGGCGCTCAACTTCAAGCCGGCCGTCGCCTAGATAGGCCTGCGGGCGGCTGGATCAGACCTCAGCCGCCATTGGCGGCGAGGACGATCGCCGCGCGCACCTCATCCAGCCCTTCGGACTTTTCCGACGAAGTCGCCAGCACGAACGGGAAGGCGGCCGGACGCTTCTTGATCTTCAGAAGCGTCTCCTCGATCAGCCGGGGCACGCCCGCCACCTTGATCTTGTCGGTCTTGGTCAAGACGATCTGGTAGGACACGGCGGCCTTGTCCAGCAGCGAAAGCACTTCCTCGTCCTTGGCCTTGATGCCATGGCGCGCGTCGATCAGCACGTAGACGCGCTTCAGCGTGACGCGGCCCTTGAGATAATCGAAGACCAGCTTCGTCCACTCGTCGACCTTCTCCTTCGGCGCGGTGGCATAACCGTAGCCGGGCATGTCGACCAGCGCCAACGGCGGCAGATCGGCGCCCTCGCCCGAAAAGCCGTCCGGCACGAAATAGTTGAGTTCCTGCGTACGCCCCGGCGTGTTCGACGTGCGCGCCAGGCCCTTCTGGTTGACCAGCGCGTTGATGAGCGACGACTTGCCGACATTGGAGCGACCCGCAAAGGCGATCTCCGGCGGCCCTTCCGGCGGCAGGAACTTCATCGCCGGCACGCCGCGTATGAATATCCATGCCCGCGTGAACAGGCCAACTTCGACAGTGGATTTATACAGGGCGTTCAAATCGCGGCCTCCGGCCAGGTCTGGTTGAATGGCCTGCCTATCATCATTCCGGTAAGCCGTCAGCAAAAGCCCCGGACGGACCGGGGCTTTTGGGTTTATGCGGGCATATGGCCGGCTATTTTGCCGGTGAGGGCTTTTTTCGGAACATCCCGGCCAGGTTGTCCCACAATTCGACCTTGACCCCCTGCCGCTTCATGATGATGCCCTGCTGGATAATCGACAGCGTGTTGTTCCACGCCCAGTAGATGACGAGGCCTGCCGGGAACGAACCCATCATGAAGGTGAAGACCACCGGCATCCAGGTGAAGATCATCGCCTGTGTCGGGTCCGGCGGCGTCGGGTTCATGCGCATTTGCAGGAACATGGTGATGCCCATGATGACTGCCCAGACGCCGAGATGCGGCAGGAAGGCCGGCGGCGCGAACGGCAGCAGGCCGAATAGGTTGAACAGCGAAGTCGGATCGGGCGAGGCAAGATCGTGTATCCAGCCGAAGAACGGCGCGTGCCGCATCTCGATGGTGATGTAAAGCACCTTATAGAGCGCAAAGAAGACCGGGACCTGGATCAGCATCGGCCAACAGCCGGCGATCGGATTGATTTTCTCCGTCTTGTACAATTCCATCATGGCCTTTTGCTGGGCCATCTTGTCGTCCGCGTATTTCTCGCGGATTTCCGTCATCTTCGGCTGCACCTTCTTCATGTTCGCCATCGACGAATAGGACTTATTGGCGAGCGGGAAGAACAGGGCCTTGACCAGAACGGTGGTGGTGATGATGGCGAGGCCGAAATTGCCGAAGAACTTGTAGAGCGTGTCGATCAGCCAGAACATCGGCTTGGTGATGAAATAGAACCAGCCCCAGTCGATCAAAAGGTCGAACTGGCGGATCTGCCGGTCCTTCTCATAGGCGTTGATGCGGCTGACTTCCTTGGCGCCGGCGAAGATCATGGTCTCCAACGTCGTCGACTGGCCGGGCGCGACCGTAATCTGGTCGGTCAGATAATCCGACTGGTAGCGCGTGCGGCCATCCTCGAAATAGCCATAGCGGGGCTGGAAAGGCTGCTTGGCCGACGGAACCAGCGCCACCGCCCAGTATTTGTCGGTGATGCCGAGCCAGCCGTCATTGGACTTGCCGGGCGTGACCTGCTTGTCCTTCTCGATCTTGGAATATTTGATTTCCTCAAGCCCCTCCTGGCCGGTCACGCCGATCAGGCCTTCATGCAGGACATAGGTGCTGCGGTCGTCCGGCTTCTCGAAGCGCGTCACGCGGCCGTAATTGGCGAGCGAGACGGCGGCCGCGCCGGAATTGGTCACCGTGTCGTCCACGGTGAACATGTAGTTTTCATCGACGGAAACGGTGCGCTTGAAAACCAGGCCCTTGTCGTTGGTGTAGGTCAGCGTAACCGGCGTCGTCGCCGTCAGCGTCTGGTTGCCGTCCGCGGTCCATACCGTATCGGGTCCCGGCAGCTTGCCGGCTTCCGGCGAACCGGAATAGCCGATTTCGGCGAAATAGCCGGCGGGCAGCGCCGATGGGTTGAGCAGCACGATTTCCGGTGAACTCTTGTCGACGGTCTCGGTGTAATGCTTGAGGCCGAGATCGTCGAAGCGCGCGCCGGTAAGGTTGATGGAGCCGGAAAGGCTCGGCGTATCGATCTTGACGCGGCCGGTCGAAGCCAGCGCCTGCTCGCGGCTGGCGGCCATCGCCTCGGCCGTGCCCGGCGCGTTGGGGATGGCGCCCGGCTGCGGCGCCTGCGCGGCGGCGCCTGAAGCGGCGGCATCTGCCGGCTTGTTCGCCTCGACACGCGCTGCCTCGACCTTGGCGGCCTCGCGCTGCGTTTCGATGCGCGGGTTCATGTAGAACACCTGCCACAAGGTCAGGATCAGCACCGACAGCGCGATGGTGATGAAGAAGTTGCGATTGTTTTGCATCGAGGACCGTGGCCTATCGTGTTGCGCGAATTCGGCGGGAAAGTTCAGCCTTCAACAAACCGAACGGAGCGGAAAGCACTTCTTCGCGCCCGACGATGACATAGTCACTGCCCGGCGTCATGTCATCGGCCGCGTGCGTGCGCACGGCCTCTTTCAGTCGCCGCCTCACGCGGTTGCGGACCACCGCGTTGCCGACCTTCTTGGTGACCGTGAAGCCGACGCGCGCCACCCCGCCGTCGCCCCGGTCGAGGACTTCAACGAGAAAAAGCCGCCCGCGGCGCTTTTCGCCACGCCGGACAGCCAGGAATTCAGCACGCTTCAGAAGCCGTCCGGGAGTTTTCCCAACTGGCTTTCCGGCAGCCGGCAACGGTCTTTTCCGCTCAGGCGCTTAGACGCTTGCGGCCACGGTTGCGGCGGGCTGCAATGACGGCGCGGCCGCTCTTGGTTGCGATGCGCGCGCGAAAGCCGTGCCGGCGTTTGCGGACGAGTTTGGATGGCTGGTAGGTACGCTTCATTTGTTTAATACCGCGGAGTGCGGCCCTTCTTGAATCTGCCGCTTATGCAACAGGAGCTTTGGCTGGGCCAGTCTTGGCGCGATCGAAACCGCGCCGGGTTGCAAGGCCCGAGCGTGAGCGGGCTTATAGAAAGAAGGTTTTTGGAAGTCAATCCGATCGGCCCCACTTGGCCGCGGCACGACTGCCGGCGACGAAGTTTTGCGTAACAATTGGCAGATTGGCCGCAATCGCCTAATTAAACCACATTATATCGGAAATGGCATTCGCCACGCATGAATAAACAAGGCTCAGAGGATGACCAAGCCGGCGCGCCGCCGCCGATCACGCGCCGCGTGCCGCTGGCGCGGGGGCTTTCGGTCAAGCTTCTCTTGTTCACCATCGCGTTTGGGCTTCTCGCCGAAATTCTCATCTTCCTGCCCTCCATCGCCAATTACCGTGTCACCTGGCTGAAGGAACGGCTTGGCACCGCCGCCGCCGTTTCCGTCCTTCTGGTGCAGGGCGACCCGCAAAGCCTTTCACAGGCGGCGCAAAACGACGTGCTGATGGCCATTGGCGCCAAGGCCATCGCCGTGCGCGACGGCGGCGTTTCGCGGCTGTTGGCCATTGCCGAAATGCCGCCACAGGTGGACGAGCATATCGACCTCGCCCATATCGGCATGATCGACGAAATAACCGGCGCGCTCGATACGCTGGCGTCCGGCGGCAACCGGATGCTGCGCGTTTTTGGCCCGGTTGACGATAATCCCAAGGAATTCGAGCTGATCATGCCGGATTACCGGCTGCGCGCCGCCATGCTGGCCTATTCGCGCACGGTCGCCTTCGTCTCGCTGCTGATCTCGCTGTTCACCGCC
>DASYCS010000108.1:0-5846 GCA_036500025.1 Mesorhizobium sp.
AGCTCGGCATAGACGGCGATCAAGTCCTGCACGCCGCTGACCTTGGCCGACAGGATTATCTTTTCCCGCGCCAGCCCGATTTCCTCGGCCATTTCGGCGGAGAGGATGGCCGACTGCACGATGGCTTCGCGCATCACCTGCCCGGCGGTCTGGGGGAAGCCGCGCTGCTGGTTATCGTCCATCAGCCGGGTCAGCAGTTCCTGGTCGAGCGAACCCCAGTTGACGCCGATGCGCACCGGCTTGTCGTGGCGGATGGCCATTTCGACGATGTCGGCGAATTGGCGGTCGCGCTTGTCCTTGAAGCCGACATTGCCGGGGTTGATGCGGTATTTCGCCAGCGCTTCGGCGCAGGCCGGATGGTCGGTCAGAAGCTTGTGGCCGATATAATGGAAGTCGCCAACCAGCGGCACATGGACGTCGAGGCGTTCGAGGCGCTCGCGGATTTTCGGCACAGCCGCCGCGCTCTCGTCGCGGTCCACGGTGATGCGCACGATTTCGGAGCCGGCGCGATGAAGGGCGGCCACCTGGGCCACGGTCTGGTCGATATCGGCGGTGTCGGTGTTGGTCATGGATTGCACCACGACCGGCGCTCCGCCGCCGACCATGACGCCGCCTACATCGACGCCGACGGAAACGCGGCGTGCAAAGGGAGAGGAAAGATATCCGGTCATGCCGGCGGCCTCACGTCTGTTTCAATACGCCCATGATAGTTTGACGGCAGGGGCGCCGATAGCATTTCGATTGTCGCATGCCCGCATGTAGGGGATGTGAACGCCGCCCTGGCGCGGTTCAGGCTCGTCTTCGCATGAGGTGGAGGACGAAGGCCGGGTTGTCAATGGCCCGGTTGGGGCGAGATTGGGGCGGAGGCTGGGATGCAGGGTGGGCGGCTATCGGGCCGGACGACAGGCTGGACGCCGGGTCCTGCGATTTCCGGCATTCGCATCGTGACGGCAAGGGCTTCGGGCAAATGGTTGCATTGCCATGCCGCCCGCGCGGTGCAGAGTGGTCTGGACATGTCGCTTTTACAGTGGCTCGCGCATGGGGCAGCGGGCAATCTGTGGGCGATGACAGCGACCACCGACATAGAGAACGAGCGGACGATGGAACCCGGCAGCCAGCCGGCGATCGCCATCGCCAGCATCATCTTGTCGATGGGTTTGATCGCGGTCGGCAACGGCCTGATGTTCGCCTATATCCCGGTGCGGCTCGGCGCGGAAAATTACGATCCGGTATGGGCAGGGCTGATCGTCACCGGCCTCAGCGCCGGGGGCCTGGCCGGCTGCATGCTGACCGGTCCGCTGGTGCGGCGCGTCGGTCATGCGCGCGGCTTCATGGTGCTGTCGGCGTTGATAGCCCTGTCCAACGCCGCGGTCGGCGCGGGAACCTATCCGGTGGCGTGGATCGCGGCGCGGGCGCTTTACGGCTTTGCCATATGCGGGCTGTTCATCGTGGCGCAGAGCTGGCTGAACGACGTGGTCGCCAACGCAGTGCGCGGCCGGGTGATGGCGGTGTTTTCGGTCGCCTACATTGCCGGGCTTGGCGTCGGCTATTCGCTGCTGGCGCTGGTCGACATCACCGGCGCGGAAGGGCCGCTGATCGGCATCGCCTTCACCGCGCTGTCGATCCTGCCGGTCGGGCTGACCCGGCTGGCGCAGCCGGCCGCGCCGCGCGCCGCTTCAATCGCGCTTCGGCAAGCCTGGCGCATATCGCCGGTCGGCATTGCCGGAATGCTGGCGGTGGGCGGGCTTTCCATGTCGATCTCGGGTTTTGCGCCGATCCATGCCACAGCCAAGGGCTACAGCCAGGACGATGTGGCGATGCTGCTGGCGGCGATGCCGGTCGGCACGCTCATCTTGCAGATACCGCTTGGCTGGATATCGGACAGGGTGGACCGGCGCTTCGTGCTGGTGGCTGCCTCCGCGCTCGCCGTCGCGGCAGGGGCGCTGGCCATCGGCTTCGACGGGCGCTCGCTGGCGCTGCTCATCGTCATTTATCTCGTCTGGGACGGCGCGTCGGAATCGATCTATTCGCTGGCCAGCGCGCACGCCAACGACCGCACCGGCAAGGAAGACATGGTGGCGCTATCGAGTTCGCTTCTGTTTGCGTGGGCGCTTGCGGGTTTCGTCGTGCCGGGGGTCGTCACTGGCCTGTCGGTGGTGTTCGGCACACAGTCCTTCATTTTCGTCTCCATCGCCATTGCCGCCGCCTTCTGCCTGTTCGTCATCTGGCGGATCATTCTGGTGAGACCGGTGCCGATTGCCGAAACGGGGCTTTTCTCGCCGATGGCCGGGCAAGCGCCCCTCTCGGTGGAGCTGGCCTTTTCGGAGGCTGAAAGTTGACGATTGTCGCCTGGCGGTCGATGGCCGAATCGTTCCGCTCGGCCAAGCAGTTCCGACATTTTCTGCTGTGGCACGGAACAGACAGTGACGAACTTCGTTGCCTGCTTCGGCGGGGCCTGTCTTGAAACTGCAATGCGACTCTGCCTATCTAAGCGATATCACCGCATTTCATGGTGATCTGGTTGTTCTTGCTGCGAAAGGAAAGACACTGAGAACAGCACTTCGGAAGAAGGCCGACATCGTGCCTTCGCCGGCCGGGATCAGCGTAAACGACGCCGCTTCCCGCGCCATCGATACGGTTCTTGCCAGTCTTGACGACTCCAAGGCCGAAAACATCGTCTCCATCGACCTTCAGGGGAAATCGAGCCTCGGTGACTATATGGTCATCGCATCGGGGCGTTCGCATCGCCATGTCGCGGCGGTAGCGGATCATATCCTCAAGGCGCTCAAGGATGCAGGCCTCGGTCAGGCCCGCGTCGAAGGGTTGCCTGGCGCCGACTGGGTGCTCATCGATTCGGGCGACGTCATCGTCCATGTCTTCCGGCCGGAAGTCCGCGACTTCTACAATCTGGAAAAGATGTGGCAGACGCCGGATATCGAGGAGGAGACGCTGCACTGAAAGGTTGCTGCGTCGCCAAGGGGCGTGGATGAAGCTTGTCGTACATGCCGTGGGCCGGCTCAAGGCTGGCCCCGAGAGAGAATTGGCTGACCGCTATTTCAAGCGCCTTGCCAAGAGCGGGCCGGGCGTCGGCATCGAATTTTCAGACATCGTGGAAATTCCCGAAGGGCACGCCCAGACGGCGAACGAGCGCCGCCGCGAGGAAGGCCAGCGGCTGCAAACCCATATCCAGCCGGGAACGGCGCTTATCCTGCTCGACGAGCGCGGCAAGAACCTTTCGTCCGAGGATTTGGCCGGAAAGATAGGCCTGCTGCGCGATGGCGGCCGCAAGGCCGTGCTGGTGGCGATCGGCGGCGCCGACGGGCATGATGCGTCTTTGCACAAGCAGGCCGAACTGGTTTTGTCCTTCGGCGCGCTGACATGGCCGCATCAACTGGTTCGCGTGATGCTGGCCGAGCAGCTTTACCGGGTGGCGACCATCCTGGCCGGGCATCCCTATCATCGCTCCTGACCTTGAAAAGCAGGACCGGATTTTCGCCCCATTGGCGCAGGATATGCTTTCTCTCGACCGGGCCTGGCGAACATGGTTGATGGTTCGTTAACGATGAAGCCAATAGAGTCGGGCTTGCATGTCTGAAGGCAGAAAATCCATCATCGGCTTTTGGCGAGGCGGCGCGTGCGCGGCAGCGGCGTTGATGCTTTTGGCGCGGCCGGCATTGGCGCAGGACAGCACCGCGCAAACGCCCGATCCCGACCAGAACCGCGCCGAATATGAAAGCGTTTCCCACGAAATCACCCTGTCGTCGGAAAGGTTGGCCAAGCTCGCCGCCGACATCGCGACGGTAAAACAAGATCATGCCTCGATCACCGCGGCGCTGATCCAGTCGGCGAAGACCGAACAGAAGCTCGGCCAGGATATCGAGGATATCGGCGGCAGGCTGGAGGGGCTGAAGGGGCAGGAGGGGACCATCCGCGCCTCGCTGGCAAAGCGCCGCGACGTGCTGGCCGAGGTTCTGGGCGCGTTGCAGCGCATGGGGATCAATCCGCCGCCGGCCATTCTGGTCAAGCCCGAAGACGCGCTGTCGTCGGTGCGCAGCGCCATCCTGCTTGGCGCGGTGGTTCCCGAACTGCGGGCGCAGACCGACATACTGGTTTCGCAGTTGAAGGAGCTGACCCGCGTGACCGCTTCGATCGAAGCGGAGCGGGCGCGGCTGACCGCGACGGTGAGCGAGCAGGCGGCTGAAAAGCAACGGCTGACCATGCTGCTGGAAGCCAAGCGCAAGCTTCAGGCCGACACCGAATCGGCGATGGCCGAGGAGGGCAGGAAATCCCAGGATCTGGCGGCCAGGGCGGCAAGTCTCAAAGAGTTGATCGCCTCGCTGGAGAAGGACGCCGACAAAAAGCGCAGCGCCAATGATGCCGCCCGCGCTGCCGCCGAACAGGCGGCGGCGAATGCCGGCACCCAGGCCGAGGCCGATGCCGCCAAGGCGCAACTTGCATCGCTGGCCGTGCCGGAAGCCAACCAGCTTGCGGCGGCAGCGCCGTTTTCGGCCCTTCGGGGACAGATCGCGCTGCCGGTCATCGGCAAGGTAAAGCGGCGGTTCGGCGCCGACGACGGCAACGGCATGGCCATGCTTGGCGACATGGTTGCGACACAATCCGGCTCCATCGTGACCGCGCCTGCGGATGGAAAAGTGCTTTATGCGGGGCCGTTTCGCTCTTACGGTCAACTCTTGATCCTGGACGCGGGCGACGGCTATCATGTCGTGCTGGCGGGAATGACCAGATTAAATGTCGCATCCGGCCAGTCCGTGCTCGCGGGCGAGCCGATCGGCGCGATGGGAGAGGCCAGGGTGGCAAGCGCCTCGGCCTCGCTTGATGAAAACAGTACGCCGGAACTCTATGTAGAGTTCCGCAAGGATGGAAAACCCGTCGATCCGGCCCCGTGGTGGGCGGACCGTTTCTCTGGAAGGACGTGAATATGCGGAAATTGTCGCTCTTGTTTGCCGGTGCCCTGATGGGCGCGTCGGCCATGAGCCTCGTCTATGGCGCGCCCGGCTCGACGGCAAACGCGGCTGCGTCGGACACCTACAAGCAGCTGGCGATCTTCGGCGATATTTTCGAGCGGGTGCGGGCGCAATATGTGACGCCGCCCGACGACAAGGCGCTGATCGAGAACGCCATCAATGGAATGCTGACCTCGCTCGATCCGCATTCGTCCTACATGAACGCGGAAGCCGCGCAGGACATGCGCGTGCAGACCAAGGGTGAGTTTGGCGGCCTCGGCATCGAGGTCACCATGGAGAACGACCTGGTCAAGGTCATCACGCCGATCGACGACACGCCGGCCGCCAAGGCAGGCGTGCTGGCTGGCGACTATATCGCCAAGATCGACGGCGAAGAGGTTCGCGGCCTGACCCTCAACGACGCGGTCGAGAAGATGCGCGGCCTGGTCAACACGCCGATCAAGCTCACCATCCTGCGCCAGGGCGCCGACAAGCCGATCGAGCTGACGGTGATGCGCGACATCATCAAGGTCAAGGCGGTCAAGTTCCGGGTCGAGAACGACATCGGCTACATGAAGATCACCTCCTTCACCGAAAAGACCTATGACGACCTCGAGAATGCGATCGACACCATCAAGAAGCAGGTGCCGAACGACAAGCTCAAGGGCTATGTGCTCGATCTGCGCCTCAACCCAGGCGGTCTGCTCGACCAGGCGGTGAGTGTGTCGGATGCCTTCCTCGACCGTGGCGAGATCGTCTCGACGCGCGGCCGCGATCCGAAGGACGTCACCCGCTTCGACGCCCGGCCGGGCGACGACATCAACGCCAAGCCGCTGATCGTGCTCGTCAATGGCGGCTCGGCCAGTGCATCGGAAATCGTTG
>DASYCS010000109.1:0-3083 GCA_036500025.1 Mesorhizobium sp.
CGGAGGCAAGGGCCGTCAGTACCAGCCGACGGCGACCTGCGCTTCTTCCGACATACGGTCGGGCGTCCAAGGCGGGTCGAACGTCATGGCAACTTCCACCCCGGAAACGCCCTCGACAGCGCCCACGGCGTTTTCCACCCAGCCAGGCATTTCGCCGGCCACCGGGCAGCCGGGCGCGGTCAGCGTCATGTCGATCTTGACGGAGCGGTCGTCCTCGATATCGATGCGGTAGACTAGGCCGAGTTCGTAGATATCGGCGGGGATTTCAGGGTCGTAGACGGTCTTCAGCGCCGAAATCACGTCGTCAGTCAGCCGCGCCAGTTCGTCGGCGGGAATGGCCGAGACAGCGGCAGGGGCATTGGCTGTCGCTTCCAATGCGGTGGATTCGGCTGTGGTGTCTGTATCGCTCATCATCGTCACCCGAAGAACTTTCTCGCTTTTTCAAGCGCGCCGGCGAGAGCGTCGACTTCCGCCCTTGTATTATACATGCCGAACGATGCCCTGCATGTGGAGGTTACGCCGAAGCGTTTCAACAGTGGCTGGGCGCAATGCGTGCCGGCGCGAACTGCGACGCCCTGCCGGTCGATGACCATGGAGACGTCATGCGCGTGGATGCCCTGAAGTTCGAACGAAACGATGGCGCCCTTGGCCGGCGCATCGCCGATGATGCGCAGCGAGTTGATGGCGCGCAGGCGTTCATGCGCATAGTGCGTCAAATCGGCCTCGTGCGCGGCGATGCGCTCGCGCCCGACGCTTTCCATGTAGTCAAGCGCTGCGCCCAGCCCGATTGCCTGGACGATAGGCGGCGTTCCGGCCTCGAAGCGGTGCGGCGGCTCGTTATAGGTGACGAAGTCCTCCGTCACTTCCTCGATCATCTCGCCGCCGCCCATGAAGGGGCGCATGCGTTCCAACATTTCCTTCTTGCCGTAGAGCACGCCGATGCCGGACGGCCCATAGACCTTGTGGCCGGTGAAGACGAAGAAGTCGCAATCTAGGTCCTGAACGTCGATGGGCATATGCACGGCGCTCTGGCTACCATCGACCAGCACCGGAATGCCGCGCTCATGGGCGATGCGGCAAATTTCCTTGATGGGCGTGACCGTGCCCAGCGCGTTCGACATATGGGTGATGGCGACCAGCCTGGTGCGGTCGGTGAGGCTCTTTTCGAAATCCTCGATGTGGAACGCGCCGAGGTCGTCCACCGGCACCCACACCAGTTTCGCGCCCTGCCGTTCGCGGATGAAATGCCACGGCACGATGTTGGAGTGATGCTCCAGGATCGACAGCACGATCTCGTCGCCCGCGCCGATATTGGGCATGCCGAAGCCATAGGCGACGGTGTTGATGGCGGCCGTTGAGTTCGAGGTGAAGACGATGTTGTCGGTGCCCGGCGCATTCAGGAAGCGGCGCACCGATTCACGCGCCTTTTCATAGGCATCGGTGGCGGCGTTCGACAGGAAATGCAGCCCGCGATGAACGTTGGCGTATTCATTGGCGTAGGCGTGCTGGATGGCGTCCAGCACCACTTGCGGCTTTTGCGCCGACGCGCCGTTATCGAGATAGACCAGCGGCTTGCCATAGACTTCGCGCGACAGGATGGGGAAGTCGCGGCGGATTGCCTCGACGTCATAGGGGCGACCGTTATCCTCGGGCTTGACCCGAGGATCTATTGCCCTCTCATCGACAAAATCGACCATCGCTTCACTCCGGAACGCAGCAGATCCTCGGGACAAGCCCGAGGGTGACGTCAGTGCTGATACTACCCATGCGTGTCGAACCAATCCACCAGGCGCGCTTCCAGCGCCTCGACGATGCGCTCGTCTTCCATTTCCTCGATGACTTCGGCGACGAACGCCCTGACCAGCAGGCCGCGCGCCGTCTTTTCGTCGATGCCGCGCGCCATCAGGTAGAACAGGTGGTTGCGATCGATCTCGGTGACGGTCGCGCCATGACCGCAGACCACGTCGTCGGCGAAGATTTCCAGTTCCGGCTTGGTCGAGAACTCGCCATCGTCCGAAAGCAGCAGCGTGTTGCAGGCCATCTTGGCGTCGGTTTTCTGGGCGTACTGGCGCACATTGATGCGGCCTTGGAACACGCCATGCGCCCTGCCCGTGACGACGTTGCGGATGATCTCGGTCGAAGCCGTATGCGGCACTTCATGGTCCAGCACCATGGTCACGTCCGTATGCGTGTCGCCGGCCAGAAGGTTGATGCCGCGCAGCGTAAACTCGCCGCCCTCACCCTTTGCCGCGACGCGGATTTCCTGGCGCACCAGCTTGCCGCCGGCATTCATCACGAACAGGGTCAGCCTGGCGTTCTTGCCGATCCAGGCGTTGAACTGGCCGAGATAGGTGGCGGTGTCCGGCTCTTCCTGCACGATAAGCCAGACCAGCTCGGAATCGTCACCGACGACCACATTGCTGACCGACGAAACGAGAGCATCGCCGCTGCCCGCCTGCCGTTCCACGATGGTGGCCTTGACGTTGCTGCCGATACGCACCGCCAGCCGGGCATGGACCTGACCGCCGGCCTGAACGTTCTGCAACTCGATCGGGGTTTCGAACTCCGCGCCATCGGCGATGTCGAGGAACCAGCCATCGGCGACCAGCGCCGCATTCAGCGCGCCGATTGCGTCGTCGGCGCCCTGCGCCGTCAAAGCGGGCGCATAGCTGCCGTCGACCAGTTTTTCAGCGACGGTGGAAACCGTGACATTGGCCAGCGACGGCGCCTTGGAAGCAACGCCATTGAGCAAGGACAGCACCGGCGAACCTTCGACCATGGGGCTGAGCGCGGCGGCCTTTGCACTGTCGTCATAGGCCGGCACCGTGGCCAGCAGGCGGCGCAAATCCGTATAGTGCCACGCCTCGACGCGTCGCGTCGGCAAGCCATGCTTGACCAGTTCGATGGCCTCGTCACGCTTGACCATCACCGCGCCATCGCCTGGCAACAGCGACTGGCGTTCGCCAAAAGCGTCGATGAGCGCCGTTTCGGCCTGCGTGCGTTGGGGTTGCAAATGCATGTTCATAATCTTCCCTCAGGCGGCCTCGCCGATCACGCCGGCATAGCCATTGGCCTCAAGCTCA
>DASYCS010000110.1:0-5123 GCA_036500025.1 Mesorhizobium sp.
AGGCCCCGGCGACGAATGCGCGAACCCACGTCTTTGGCAACCATCGGTTACTCCAGATTCTGGACTTGTTCGCGAAACTGATCGACCACCGCCTTCAGTTCCAGCCCAATGGCCGTCACCGTCGCTGCATTCGATTTCGAACACAGCGTATTCGATTCGCGATTGAATTCCTGCGCCAGAAAGTCCAGCTTTCGTCCGACAGCGCCGCCGGCGGCCAGAAGCCCGCGTGCCGACGCGACATGCGTTTTCAGCCGATCGATTTCTTCACGGATATCGGCCTTGGTGGCAAGGAAGGCCGCCTCCATATGCAGCCGTCCCTCGTCCAGATTGGCCGAGGCGTCCAGAAGCAACCGCACCTGCTCGGCAAGTTTCGCACGAATTGCCGCCGGTTCCCTCGACGGGTCGGCCTCAGCGCGCAGCGTCAACGCCTCGATGGCGTCGATCTGCCCGGATAACAGCGCTCCCAGCGCCTCGCCTTCGGCCTGGCGGGCAGCCACCAGGCCAGACAATGCCTGTTCAAGCGTTGCTGTTATGGCAGCGTCGAGGCTGGCGCGCGTCTCTTCGGATTCCGTCCGCTCCGGAATATCGAGCACCCCGCGCAACGCCAGAAGACCGTCAGCGGTGGCGGGCGTAACGTCGAACTGTTCCTGGAGCCGCCGGGCAAGGCCGGCGACGTCCTTCAAAAAGGCCTCGTTGACGACCGGTTGTGCATAACCGCCGGCTGCATGGCTGACTGTCAGCGCCGCCTGGAAATTGCCGCGCAAAAATCGCTTCTGAATGGTCTGCCGCACCGCCGGTTCAAGCCGCTCGAAGCCCTGCGGCAATCGCAGGCGAACATCGACGCTCTTGCCGTTGACGGATTTCACTTCCCAGACAAGCGCGCTGCTTTCCAGTTCCGAGGCCGAACGGGCAAACCCCGTCATGCTCTGCAAATTCATAGCGACCTCGATACCCTGCCTATTGCGCCGGTTCGGCGGTCTTGTCGGCTTCCTCAGCCTGCTTCTTCAGCTTCCTGTAGCGAGCGACGTTTTCATTGTGCTCTTCAAGCGTCGCGGCAAACACATGGCCACCCGTGCCATCGGCGACGAAATACAAATCCTTCGTCTTCGACGGATTGGCGACCGCTTCCAGCGCCGCCCGTCCGGGATTGGCGATAGGCGACGGCGGCAAGCCATTGATCATATAGGTGTTATAGGGTGTCGCCTTGCTGATATCCGACTGGTAGATGGGCCGGTCAGCCGGCTTTCCCTTGCCGCCGAACAGGCCGTAGATGATCGTCGGGTCGGATTGCAGCCGCATGCCCTTGGCCAGCCGGTTGAGGAAAACCGCCGCAACCCGCGAGCGTTCATCCCCCTTGCCCGTCTCCTTCTCGACGATGGACGCAAGCGTCACAAATTCATCGATATTGGCCAGCGGCAGGTCGGGCGAACGCCGCGCCCAGACCTCGTCCACCAGCTTTTTCTGGTCCGCCAGCAGCTTGTCGACCATCTCCTGGCGCGTCGCGCCGCGCGTAAAGCGAAGCGTGTCCGTCGCCAGACTGCCTTCCGGCGGAACTGTCGCGGGCATGTCGCCCACCAGCGCCGCCTGCTCGGACACACGCTGCAACGCCTGCTCGACTGTCAACCCTTCCGGGATGGTCAGCGAATAAAGCACCGACTTGCCGCTTTTCAAAATTTCCATGATGTCGCGCATGGAAGCCAGCGGCTTGATTTCGTATTCGCCGGCCTTCAATGCCGCGTCATTGCCGTAGGCACGCACGCCGATGCGGAAAATACGAGCGTCGCTGATCAGGTTTCGCCGTTCGAGTTGTTCGGCAATATCGGCCACGCCCATTTTCGGTTTTACGAGAAAGGTGTCGCCTGCCGTCGATGGCCCGGCTTCGAGAAACGCCTGCCTGCCGAAATAGGCAGCGACACCGACCGCCAGAACCGCCAGCATGATCAGCGAGATCACGAAATTCATGAACACCACGACCTGGCTGCGCGATGCGCGCGAGCGTTTCGGCGGCGGCGTGCCCGCTTCCGGACGAAGCGCTTCACTCGCCGTTTTCGGGATGATCGGGCTGGATTGAGCCGGCTGCTGCCCGAATTCTGCGTTGTTCTCCGGGATAGTATTCATGACTGCCTATCGTTTGACTTTGCGGCGAATCCCCTCCGGCACAGTAGGGGCGAATATGGCAAAATTGCCAGACCGGACAACCGCTAAAACCGGCGAACTACTGTCCGGTCAGCCATTGAAACGCTGGAAGACCAGCGATGCGTTGGTGCCGCCGAAACCGAAGGAATTGGACAAGGCTACGTCGATCCGGCGCGCGCGTGGCTTGTTTGCCACGAGGTCGATCGCCGTCTCCCGCTCCGGGTTGTCGAGATTGATCGTGGCCGGCGCGATATTGTCGCGGATGGCCAGGATCGAGAAAATCGCTTCCGCCGCGCCCGCCGCGCCCAGCAGATGGCCGATGGACGACTTGGTCGACGACATCGAGATATTCGGAGCCGAATCGCCAACCAACCGCTCGACAGCGCCAAGCTCGATCGTGTCGGCCATGGTCGAGGTGCCGTGGGCGTTGATATAGTCGATATCCGCAGCCGTCAGCCCGGCCCGCTTGAGGGCGGCCCCCATGCAGCGGAACGCGCCGTCGCCATCCTCGGCCGGCGCGGTGATGTGATAGGCATCACCGGTCAGCCCGTATCCCGTCACTTCCGCATAAATCTTTGCGCCGCGTGCCTTGGCATGTTCGAGTTCTTCGAGAACGACGACACCGGCGCCCTCGCCCATGACGAAACCGTCGCGGTCGCGGTCATAAGGGCGCGATGCCGCTTCCGGCGTATCGTTCCGCTCGGTCGAAAGCGCCCGGCAAGCGGCAAAGCCGGCCAGCGAAAGCCGCGTCACCGGTGATTCCGCGCCGCCGGCCAGCATCACGTCGGCATCGCCGAAGATGATCAGCCGCGCCGCGTCGCCGATAGCGTGCGCGCCGGTCGAGCAAGCGGTGACCACGGCGTGATTCGGCCCCTTCAATCCGTGGCGGATCGAAACCTGGCCGGAAACGAGATTGATGATATTGCCCGGAATGAAGAACGGGCTGATGCGGCGTGGGCCGCGCTCCTTCAGGATGATCGCATTCTCGGCAATCCCCTCAAGGCCGCCGATACCCGAGCCGATCATCACGCCGGTGGCGTAGCGATCGGCTTCGGATTGCATTTCCCAGCCGGAATCCTTCAGCGCTTCGTCGGCGGCCGCGATCCCGTAAAGGATGAAGTCGCCGATCTTGCGCAGTTCCTTGGGCTCAAGGAATGCCTCGGGATTGAAGGTGCCGTTGCTGCCGTCGCCACGCGGAATGACGTGCGCAACCTTGCAGGCAAGGTCTTCAACCTCGAACTCGGTAACACGCTTAGCTGCGCTGCGGCCGGTCAGCAACTCCTTCCAGCCGTGCTCGAAGCCCATGCCGAAAGGCGATACCAGACCGAGGCCTGTGACGACGACGCGCCTCATCGCAGGTCTCCCTCTGGCACAGCGTAAAGCTTCAGGCCGAAGCCTTGTCGATGAATTTCACGGCATCGCCGACCGTCAGGATCGTCTCGGCCGCGTCGTCGGGGATCTCGACGCCGAACTCTTCCTCGAACGCCATGACGAGTTCGACCGTGTCCAGGCTGTCGGCGCCCAGATCATCGATGAAGCTCGCCTGGTCGGTTACCTTCTCGACATCAACGCCGAGATGTTCGATAACGATCTTCTTGACGCGCTCTGCGGTGTCACTCATGTGGGCATCCTCGTCTATTGTTTGTTTATCTTCGTTAGCGGGCGGAATGCCGCTAATCAAGCTGAAAGATGGTCCTGCCTGAAGGCCGGTCCCTCAGGTCGCATCTCGCCCGGTCCGCCGGGTATGGGCCGAATACACGAGAATCGGCCCGCGTCCAATGCGAAATGGGCGCTTTTCCCCATGCGTCAAATCATTGCCATGCCGCCATTGACGTGCAGTGTCTGGCCGGTGACATAGCCCGCCTCGTTTGACGCAAGGTAAGCGACCGCCGAAGCCACTTCGGCGCTGGTGCCCATCCGGCGCGTTGGAATCGCCGCCATGATCGCCTCTTTTTGCTTGTCGTTGAGCTTGTCGGTCATCGCCGATTCGATAAATCCGGGCGCCACGCAATTGACGGTGATGTTGCGGGTGGCGATTTCCTGCGCCAGCGACTTGGAAAAGCCGATCATGCCGGCCTTGGACGCGGCGTAATTGGTCTGGCCGGGATTGCCGGTGACGCCGACGACCGAGGTGATGTTGATGATGCGGCCATGGCGGCGGCGCATCATCGGATGCGTCAGTTCGCGGGTAAGCCGGAAAACGGCGGTCAGGTTGACCTCGATCACCGAATCCCAGTCCGCGTCCGACATGCGCACGAAAAGCCCGTCCTTGGTGATGCCGGCATTGTTGACCAGTATGTCGACGCCTTCGAGGTCGGCCTCCACCTTCTGGCCAAGCGCCTTGACCTCGTCGCGATCCGACAGGTTCGCCGGAAACAGTTTTACGCGCTCGCCAAGCTCGGATGCCAGCGCCTCAAGCTTTTCAACCCGCGTGCCATGCAGCCCGACAATCGCCCCTTGCGCGTGCAGCACGCGCGCTATCGCCTCGCCTATGCCTCCAGATGCGCCGGTAACGAGCGCCTTGCGGCCGGTCAGATCGAACATTCTTGGCTCCTTGAGAGAACACCCATAACGCGGATGATGCCGTACTTAGTCGCTCAGCCCAAAGCTGCCAATGCCGCTTCGACATCGGCCGGGCCATTGATGGCGCTGACGGCGATCTCGCGGTCGATACGGCGCGCCAGGCCGGACAGGACCTTGCCCGCCCCAACTTCATAGAGCGTAGTTACCCCATTGGCGCCGAACCATTCCACGGTTTCGCGCCAGCGCACGCGGCCCGTCACCTGCTCCACCAGCCGTCGCGCGATCTCATCCGGGTCGCTCGTCGGCGTCACGGTGACGTTGGAAACCACCGGCACCACCGGCGCATGCTTTTGCACCGTGGCGAGCGCCTCGCGCATGGCCTCGGCCGCCGGACCCATCAGCGCCGAATGGAAAGGCGCCGAAACCTGAAGCATCAGCGCCCGCTTGGCGCCCTTTTCCGTGCA
>DASYCS010000111.1:0-4429 GCA_036500025.1 Mesorhizobium sp.
CCAAGATGAATGGCCGCCACGTTTCCGCTTCGCAAGGAGCGGGGGCCATACAAAACCCGGCTTATAGGCCAGCTGACGCTTTATTTTCCCGGAAGAAATGTTTGTTTTCAGTCTGTTGGCATTGGTGGCGGACATATTGAATCAACAACTTCGCAAACCGATTCATTTCCGGCTTGGGGGTATGGCTGGTCTGTTGCAAAGCGGTAGGATTAAGTCGTACCATCTTTCGAAGAACAGGAGCAAAGCCATGGGTCATGTCGACAAGCGCAGCATCAGCCTTTCGCCGGAACTGGCGGCGGTGGTCGACGATGCGGTCGCCGCCGGCGAATATGCATCGGCGAGCGAGGTCGTTCGCGACGCCCTTCGCCAGTGGAAGGACCGGCGCGACCTGTTCGGCTACACGCTGGAAGAGCTGCGGGCGCTGGTGCAGGAGGGCATCGACAGCGGGCCGGCGCGAGATGGCCCGCCGTTCCTGGAAAGGTTGCGTGCCAGATATTCAGACATGATCGCCGATCAGGGCGGCCTGAAAGGGTGAAATATCGGCTTCTCCCCCATGCGGAAGCCGATATCGAGGAGATCGGCGATCATATCAGCAGGCAAAGTCCGAAAGCCGCGCTCAGGCTGATCGAGGCTTTCGCACAACGCTGGGAGTTACTGGCTCTTCACCCCTTCTCCGGCATAGCGCGGGAAGACATTGCGGCAGATGTTCGCAGCATCGTTGTTGGCGAATATCTGACTTTCTACCGCGTTGGTGCAGAGGCGATAGAAATTCTCCGCGTGCTGCATGGCCGGCGCGATATCGACCGCGACGAGATCGAGGGCTGAGCGGATCAGCTGTTGACCCGGTCCAGCGATTCCTCGATGGCCTTCCACAATTCCTCGGTCGGTTCGCAACCGACAGACAGCCGCACGAAGCTCGGGGGCACGGCATCGCCGCTGCGTGCCCGGCGCTCGGCGGAGGTGTGGACGCCGCCGAAAGAGGTGGCGGCCTGCATCAGGGCGCAGCCATTGATGAAATCCTCGGCCTTGCCTTCGGATTCCAGAACAAGGCTGATGAGGAAGCCGAAACGCTCCATCTGCGCGCTTGCCAGATTGTGCGAAGGGTCGCTTTCGAGGCCCGGATAGCGCACGGAGCGCACGGCGGGATGCGCCTGCAAACGCCGCGCAATCAGCCCGGCGCTGGTGCACATGCGATCGAAGCGAATTTCGAGCGTTTCCAGGCCGCGATGCAGCATCCAGGCATCGAACGGGCTGGGAATGCTGCCGGAGATTTTACGCCAGTCCTGGACGGCGGAAATGATCTCGGCATTGCGGCTGGCGACATGGCCGAACAGCACGTCTGAATGGCCGTTGGGCGCTTTGGTGTCGGCGGCAACGACAATATCGGCGCCATGGTCCAGCGGGCGCTGACCAAGTGGCGTCATAGTCGTGTTATCCACGGCAAGCAGCGCGCCGGCGGCGTGGGCGGCCTTGGCGACGGCTGCGATGTCGCAAATATCGAGGCCCGGATTGGACGGCGTTTCGACGAAGGCGAGACGGTAGCCCTCAAAGCCGCCGTCGAGATAGGAGGCGGTAGGCCTGACGTCGAATTCGACGCCGAACCCCTTCAAATAGCGCTCGAACACGGTGCGCGATATCGGATAGCCATCGGAAGGCAAAAGCACGCGGTCGCCGGCCTTGAGCAGGCTGAAGAAGACCGACGAAATGGCCGCCATGCCGGAGGGAAACGCCACGCATGGCGCGCCTTCCAGATGCTCCAGCATGTGCTCGACGGCCGACCATGTCGGGTTGCCGAAACGCCCGTACTGGTTGACGCCAGTGGCGTCGCCCGGCGTGTGAAAAATGGAAGCCATGGTCAGCGGGAGCGGAATGGGGTCTCCCTTGGCGAAGCCGCTATTGCGCAGATGGGGAAGGGCGGCGGCGCGCCTGGCGGCATCGGACATGAATGTGAACCTGTGGTTTTCGAGAACTGGCGAGCGAAGCCGCCGGCAGACGCTATTCCGGCCGGCCTTTGAGGGCAAGCATCGTCGGCTGTGCCAGGCAGGTTTTAAACGCTTCGTTAGGCTTAATGGAGGATAAACGAGGGAATGCCCGTAAATCCGTCTGATGGCGGTTGGGCGTGGCATTTATGAAGCTCGTTCCCGTTGACGCCCATAGTACCCCATGTTATCCCAGATCGATATTCAAGCCATCGGTTCCAGTCACGGTAAAGCGTACGCCACTCAGGCCACCGCTGCGGCCGGGCGTTTGCCAATTTCCGACAAGCAGAACCATGGCCGTTTAGAGACCCGGACGCTTTGCAAACAGGCGAGCGGGGAACTGGAGAAGGGTGCGGCTTCAGGGGCTGCAAGGTGTCATGGACCGTTTTCTGTCGAGCGCCGTGAACCGGATCGATGCCAAGGGGCGGGTTTCCGTGCCGGCGCATTTCCGCGCGGTGGTGCAGAAGCGCGGCTATCAGGAACTCTATGCGCTGCGCGGCCTCGACATTGCGGCGATGGATGTCGGCGGTCTCGACCTGCTCGACCGTTACGAGCGGCGCATCGCGCTGGAGGACCCCTTTCTGCAATCGAGCGACGACATGTCGTTCTTCTGCCATGGCGATGGGGCGTTTTTGAAACTCGACCAGGATGGCCGAATCACCGTGACCGATTTCATGCGCGAACACACCGGCATTGCCGACGAGGTGGCCTTTGTGGGGCGTGGCGATTTCTTTCAGATGTGGGAACCGGGCCGGCTTGCCACCTATGGGGCGCAGGTGCGGGCGCGGCTATTGCAGCTTCGGCAGGGGACGAGGGAGCGACCGGAATGACGACAGGCCACGGCGATGAGTTTCACGCCGTTGGCGGACTGGCCCGTCACATTCCGGTCCTTCTCGCCGAAGTTCTGGGCGCGTTGCAGCCGGCGGGTGGCCAGATTATCGTCGACGGCACTTTCGGGGCGGGCGGTTACACCAAGGCGATCCTTGCCGGCGGAGCGTCGGTCATCGCCATCGACCGCGATCCCGATGCGATAGCAGCGGGACGGGCGCTGGAAGAACAGTCGGGCGGCCGGTTGCGGCTGGTGCAGGCGCCGTTTTCGACATTGGACGAGCACGCCGAGGCCATTGATGGCGTCGTGCTCGACATCGGCGTGTCGTCCATGCAACTCGATCAGGCGGCGCGGGGCTTTTCCTTTCGCGCCGACGGTCCGCTGGACATGCGCATGGCGCAGGCGGGCCTGAGTGCCGCCGATGTCGTCAATAATTACAAGTCCGGCGATCTCGCCCGCATCTTCGGCTTCCTGGGCGAAGAGCGTCATGCCGGCCGCATAGCCCGCATGATCGAGGCGCGCCGCCAGAAGCATCCGTTCGAGCGCACACTGGAACTGGCCGACGCGATCGAAACGCATATCGGCCGCAAGCCGGGCGATAAAATCCACCCGGCGACGCGCGTTTTCCAGGCCTTGCGCATCTATGTCAATGACGAGCTGGGCGAACTGGCCAAGGCGCTTTTCGCGGCCGAACGCGCGCTGAAGCCCGGCGGGCGGCTGGTGGTGGTGACGTTCCATTCGCTGGAAGATCGCATCGTCAAGCGCTTCATCACCGACCGCGCGGATGCTGCTTCCGGCTCGCGCTACATGCCGCAGGTGCGGGCGCGGGCGGCGACGTTTGAGAAGTCGGGCGGCGGCGTTACGGCCGGCGATGAGGAAACCGCGCTCAATCCACGGGCGCGCTCGGCCAGGCTTCGCGCGGCCATCCGCACCGACGCGCCGGCGCGCGGCGGCGATTTTTCCATTTTCGGCCTTCCAAAGCTTCCCGGCATCGACCAGCCCGGCGAGAGGTGAGCGTTCATGTTTCGAACCAGTGACATTGTGCTGATCGGCGTCATGGTCGCCGCCGCCGCCATGACCTACACGATCAAGCGCAACGCCGAATTGCAGATGGCGACCGTCCATAAATTGCAGGCGCAAATCCACACCGAGGAAGACACTATCGACCTGTTGAGGGCCGACTGGAGCCTGCTTACGCAGCCGCGACGGCTACAGAAACTGACCGAACTCTATCAGCCCCAGCTGGAGCTTGCGCCGGTCGGCGGCCGCCAGATCGTCGGTCTGGACCAGTTGCCGCCCCGCGCGCTCAGCATCGAGAACTTGACTGCCGAAGAACCCGGCCTGCCGGTGGACGGGCAAGACCCGATGGCCACGGGAGGCATCCAATGATCGGCAAGTTGCTGCTGCGGCGCGGCGTAAAGAACAGCCAGGCCGGCTCGATTGTCGTGGACGGCGCCCGCAAGGCGACCGGCGGCAAGGCCAAGACGCGCGTAGTGATGACGATGGCCGTGTTTTTCGGTATCTACACGATGATTGCCGGCCGGCTGGTCTATCTCGGCTATCAGGACCCGGACAATTCCGGCGCGCCGGCCAGCCGGGTGACGGCATCGCGGCCCGATAT
>DASYCS010000112.1:0-11746 GCA_036500025.1 Mesorhizobium sp.
GCCGGTCGTGGCTTGTATTTCCGCAGCGTCTTCTGGATTTTGAAGCATGGAACCGGCACGATGACCACGGCACAGGATCGGCAACGCCCGCAACCGCGCGCGGGCATCATGGACATCGAAGCCTATGTGCCGGGCAAGAGCACGGCACCTGCCGGCGTCGCCAAGGTTCACAAGCTGTCGTCGAACGAAAACCCGCTTGGGGCGTCGCCCAAGGCAATCGAGGCGGCGCGCGAGGCTGCCGGGCGGCTTGAAACCTACCCAGACGGTTCGGCGCGGCGTCTGCGCGAGGCGCTTGGCGAGGCGCACGGGCTGGACCCGGCAAACATCGTCTGCGCGAACGGTTCCGATGAAATACTGGGCCTGCTGTCGCAAACCTATCTGTCGCCCGGCGATGAGGCGATCTTCACCGAGCACGCCTTCCTAGTCTACAAGATTTACGTTCAGGCATCGGGGGCAACGCCCGTCTGCGTCAAGGAAACCGACGAGCGCGCCGATATAGACGCCATGCTGGCGGCGGTTACCGGCAGGACCGGCATCGTATTCCTGGCCAACCCGAACAATCCGACAGGCACCTATCTGCCGTTCGAAGAGGTGAAGCGGCTGCATGCCGGTCTGCCCAAGGGCGTGCTTCTGGTGCTGGATGCGGCCTATGCGGAATATGTGCGGCGCGACGATTACCAAGCGGGCGTGGAGATGGTTTCGTCCTCGCAAAATGTCGTCATGGTGCGCACTTTCTCCAAGCTTGGCCTCGGCGGGTTGCGGCTTGGCTGGATGTATGCGCCGACGCATGTGTGCGAGGCGATCAACCGCGTTCGCGGGCCGTTCAACGTCAATACGGTGGCCATCGAGGCGGGCATCGCCTCGGTGCGCGACCACGCCCATGTCGAGCGCAGCGTCGCCCATAACGAGACCTGGCTGGCCTGGCTCGACGGCGAACTGAAGCAGCTCGGCCTGCGGGTGACGCCCAGCGTCGGCAATTTCCTGCTTGTCCACTTTCCCGACGATGGCAAACATTCGGCGGCGGCGGCGGACGATTATCTGTCGGCGCGCGGCTATATATTGCGGCGCGTCACCGCCTACGGTTTTCCAAACGCGCTGCGCATGAGCGTCGGCACCGAGGAAGGCAATCGCGGCGCCATCGCCGCACTCACGGAATTTCTGAAAAGCTGAAGCCATGCCCGAACCGCTGTTTGAAAAGATCGCCCTCGTCGGCATCGGCCTGATCGGGTCTTCGCTGGCGCGCGTCATTGCCCGCGAGAAGCTTGCCGGCCATGTCGCCATTTCGACGCGCAGCGCCGACACGCTGGCGCGGGCCGAGGAACTGCGGCTTGGCGACAGCTATACGACCGATGCCAGAGAGGCCGTGCGCGACGCCGACCTCGTCGTCGTATCGGTGCCGGTCGGCTCGTCCGGCGCGGTGGCGCAGGAGATCGCGCCGGCGCTGAAGAAGGGCGCGATCCTCACCGATGTCGGCTCGACCAAGGCTTCGGTCATCGCGCAGATGCAGCCCTTCGTGCCGCAGGGCGTGCATTTCATTCCGGGCCATCCGCTGGCCGGCACGGAAAAATCAGGCCCGGATGCGGGCTTTGCCGAACTGTTCGAAAACCGCTGGTGCATCTTCACGCCGCTGCCCGATACCGACCCGGCTGCGTTGGAAAAACTGTCGGAGTTCTGGCGGCGCTGCGGGGCCAATATCGACACGATGGACCCTGCCCACCACGACATGACGCTGGCGATCGTCTCGCACCTGCCGCACATCATCGCCTACAACATCGTCGGCACGGCGGACGACCTGGAATCGGTGACCAAGTCGGAAGTCATCAAATATTCCGCCTCCGGTTTCCGCGACTTCACGCGCCTTGCGGCCTCCGACCCGACCATGTGGCGCGACGTCTGCCTGCACAACAAGGAGGCGATCCTTGAAATGCTGGCGCGGTTTTCCGAAGACCTTTCTTCGTTGCAGCGGGCGATACGCTGGGGCGACGGCGACAAGCTGTTCGAGCTGTTCACCCGCACCCGCGCGGTGCGCCGCTCGATCATCGAGGCCGGGCAGGATGTCGATACGCCCGATTTCGGCCGGCAAGGGATGGAGCATCCAGCCAGCAAATAGGCTGGATGCCGCCGCCGTTACTGGACGGGCTTGATGTCGCCCAGTGGGATGAAGCCGAGCGAGGCTTTTCCCTTGGTGATCTTCAGGGGCATGGTCGGTTCGCTGCCGAACATGGCCAGCGCGGAGAAGCCCTGCTCGATCTGGCGCTTCTGCTCGGGGATGGCGGCGCCCAAAATGGCGGCTGCCGCTTTCGGGTCCTGGAGGCGGATGGTCAGGCTGGCGTCGATGAGGCCGTCGGCATCGACTTCTATCGGCCCGGACACTGAAATATGCGCGGTCCCCGACGACAGTTCGAGTTGCCCGATGTCGATCGATTGGCCGCGCAGGGTTTCGGCCTTGGCGCCAAGCAGCGCCAGCCCGTTCTTCAAGGTGGCGGCGCCGGCGCCGTTCAGCGGCGGCAGCACGCGTCCATCGAGCGCCTCGGCGTCGACTTGCAGGTCGCTGAAGCTGAAGCCGGCGTCCACATCCTGGCCAACGGGTTGCAGCATGACCTCGGCCTTGCCGGCGCTGAACAATTGCACCGGTTCGCTGTCGTCCTGCGGATCGGTCTGGCCGGACACGCCCTCACCCCGCAGCGCCAGTCCCGCCGTCGAGGTCAGCGAAAGGCTGGCTGCGGCGCGCATCTTGTCCCAGTCGAGCCAGAGCGGGGCCATGCCGGGCGCGGAGGTGCGCAACGGTCCGACAATGTCGGCAACCGGCGACAGCGGCCGATAGATGCGCGCCATCGCGTCCATCCTGCCGGTCGAGGCGGCGACATTGGTGGTGTCGTTCTCATAGGCGAGGTTGTCGCAGGAGACGACGAGGCGAAGCGGATAGCCGCTGACGCTCATATTGGCGCAATCGGCATTGGCCCCCCCGGCGTTGATGGCGGCGATGGCCGCGCCGACTTCGCCGCGCACCTTGTTGGCAAGGGCGTACCAGCCGGCGCTGTAGGCGGCAAAAAGCGCGACGAGGATGGCGAGCCACACAAAAAGGCGGGAACGCTTTTTCGGCTTCGGCTGGTCGCTGGCTGTCATGGTCGGGCTTTCGCTTTAGTGGATGGCTGGAAAAACGTTTCCGGGCGGGGTCTATGGTTGGGTTGAACCGGCTGGACAAAGCATTGTTTTGGCGCGACACCCGACGCGATGCAACCAGGCTAGCGATATGGGCGATTTTTGGGTTTTTGGCTATGGCTCGCTGATGTGGCGGCCGGGCTTTGCGCATACCGATACGCAGCGGGCGCGGCTGTTCGGCTTTCGCCGGGCGCTATGCGTCTACTCCTTCGTGCATCGCGGCACGCCCGAAAGGCCGGGCCTGGTGCTCGGTCTCGACCGGGGCGGCTCCTGCATCGGCATGGCGTTTCGCGTGACGGGTTCTTTACGCGACGAGGTCATCGGCTATCTGCGGGCGCGCGAGCAGGTCACCGGCGTCTATCTGGAGCGCAGGCTGCCGCTGCGGCTGGAAAACGGAGAGGCCGTCGAGGCGGTGGCCTACATCGCCGACCGCGGGCATGAGCAATATGCCGGCGCGCTCGATGCCGCGCATGCGGCGGCGGTGGTGACCGGCGCTGCCGGCATGTCCGGCCCCAACGAGGCCTATGTGCTCAGCACGATCGAGCATTTGCAGGCGCTCGGCATTCGCGACCGCTGGCTGGAGGACGTCGCCGGCCGGATCACGGCTGTTTGAACGACGCATCGCCGCACAGGCTGTTAAACCGGGCCGGGCTTGCGGATTCGGCTGCGGCCGGACCTGGATTTCCACCCGCCAGCACCTGGCTTACCGACCCTTGAACGGAGAAATACCTTGCAAAAACGCCGCCTCGGTCGAACCGACCTCACCATCGCGCCGCTGGTTTTCGGCGGCAATGTCTTCGGCTGGACGGTGGACGAGAAAACCTCGTTCAGCCTGCTCGACCGCTTCTTCGAGGCGGGCCTGAACGCCATCGACACCGCCGATGTCTATTCGCGCTGGGCACCGGGCAATTCGGGCGGCGAATCCGAAACCATCATCGGCAAGTGGATGAAGGAGCGCGGCAACCGCGACCGGCTCGTGATCGTCACCAAGGTCGGTTCGGATATCGGCCAGGGCAAGATAGATTTGTCGGCGCCGCACATAGAAAAAGCCATCGATGCTTCCTTGAAGCGGCTGCAAACCGATGTGGTCGATCTTTATCTGTCGCATTGGCCCGACCCGACCGTGCCGCATGAGGAGACGCTGGGCGCGTACCAGAAGCTGATCGCCAAGGGGAAGGTGCGCTTCATCGGCGCGTCCAACCTCGATGCCGGCCAGATGCGGGCGGCGCTCGACGTGGCCAGGCTGCGCGACCTGCCGCGCTACGAGGTTTTGCAGCCGGGCTATAATCTCTACGACCGCGATGGGTTCGACGGACCGCTGCGCGATCTGTGCATGAACGAAGATCTCGGCGTGATCTGCTATTACGGGCTGGCCAAGGGCTTTCTCTCCGGCAAATACCGCAGCAAGGCCGATCTGGGCAAAAGCCCGCGCGGCGATGGCGTGCAGGAATATCTCAACCCGCGCGGCATGCGCATTCTGGCTGCGCTCGACGCCGTGTCGGCGCGGCACAGCGCGACGCAGGCGGAGGTGGCGCTTGGCTGGCTGATCGCACGGCCGGGCATTACCGCGCCGATCGCCAGCGCGACCCGGCTGGAACAAGTCGACAGCCTCATCAAGGCGGTTTCCTTGAAACTGGGAGCCGACGACATCGCCGAACTCGACAGGGCGAGCGCTTAAGCCTGGGCTGGGGTCAAGCGGGGCCGGAAAGCGGCCCTGCCGGCCTGAACCTTACGCCTTGCCGGCGGCGCGCAGTTCTTCCAGCCGCCTGAGCGCCGAAGGCGGCAGATGCGGCGCGTCGCTGGCGTTGGCGGTTTCGACCAGCAGCCGGTCGCAGGCCGCTTCCGTCTCGCCGATCAGCCGGGCCATGAATTCCTCCTTGCCAAGGCCCGGCGGTATGGCGGGCAGGAAGCGCGCATGGATGGTGCCGGGATAGCGCAGGAATTTCCGGCGCGGCCAAAACAGGCCGGCGACATGCGCCACCGGCACCACCGGCACGCCCAGCTGGTTATAAAGCTCGACGATGCCGTATTTATAGGCCGGCTCCGCGCCGGGCGGGCGGCGGGTGCCTTCGGGATAGATGATAAGCTGGCGCGGGTTGCGCGCCAGTTCTTCCCTTGTCGCGGCAACCACCATCTTGAGCGCCTTCGAGCGGCTGCCCCGGTCGACCGGGATCATGCGCATCTTCATGATGTACCAGCCGAAGAACGGTATCCAGGTCAGTTCGCGCTTGAGGATGTAGAGCGGGTCGCGCAGATAGGGGAAGAAGGCGATCGCGTCCCAGAAGGACTGGTGCTTTGGCGCAAGGATGAACGAGCCTTCGGGCAGGTTTTCCTGCCCGGTGATTTCGCTGCGCGTGCCGGCGATTTTTTCGTGAAGCCAAAGCGAGGTTCGCGCCCAGAATTTCGGCACGAACCAGGCTCGGTGACGCGGCGACAGGAAATAGAACGGCGCCCACAGCACCATCTGCACGATCAGGCTGACATAGAAGACGAAGTTGAAGGCCAGCGAACGGATTTGCAGCATGGAGGAAAGGCCCGGTGAGGATTATTGGCGCTGGTTACACCAAGGCCGCGCAAAAAGAAAACAGCAGACCGGCTGCGGCAGCGTCGAGCGCTAGCGAGCGGTAACTTCGGCCACCGAAACGGTCGTCGTAACCGGCTGCACCGGCAGGATGCCACGGGCCAGCGCCAGCACGTATTTGTTGTATTCGGTAAACAGCACACGCAGCGCCTCGGGCTTGGTCAGCCAGCCGCCATTGTCGAGGTTGGAATTGACCACCGGGTACGGTTCAAGCCTGGCATTGTGCAGCAGGCGGCCCATTTCCAGCAGGGTGCGCGGCATATGGTAGTTGTTGGTGACGAGGATGACGCTGCCATAGGCGTGGTCGCCCACCCATTTGGCGCTCTCCTCGGCATTGCCGATGGTGTCGAGCGCGGCATGGTCGATATCGACGCAGCAGGAGAACAGTTGCTTGTCGCCGCCGGTGGCTATCTGCAATTGCCGCCGCGTGGCGGAAGGGTGGACGCCGCTGATGAGAAGCCGCTGGCCCTTGCCGACCTCCAGCAGTTCCATCGCCGCGTCGAGGCGCGAGGCGCCGCCAGTCAGGACGATGATGGCGTCGGCCTTTTCCGGGTTGGCGGGCGTCGCCAGATGGGCGACATGGTTGGCGAACCAGCCGAAACCGCCGGCAAACAGCGCGGCTGCGCCCGCAAACAGGATGGCGCAGACGCGTACGGCCAGTCGCAGGCGGGTGGGTCCCGGCTTGCGTGCCGCCGCGGCCCGCGCCCGGGCGCTCGATTCAATCGAATCCTGCCAGTTCATGTTGTCATGGTTAACCCTGAACGCAGGCCGTTGGTAGTTAAATTGCACACTTTCGGTGACGCCAGGATGCGTGTCGTGATGAGAATTGCGGTCAGGCCGGGTCATGCTGGCGCACCTCGATATCGCTGAGATAGGCGACCACCGTCGCATGGGAGGTCGCGGCGGTCAGCGCGCCGATGACCAGCACCATCAGGACCACGCCGAGATAGCCGGCATAGCCGATGGCGAAATTGCCGAACAGGGCGGTGGCCTGATCCGCCTGGGGCGTGGCCATGTTGTGCGACGACCACCAGTAGAAAATGACGAACACGACGATGGCGGCGACGCCGCCGGCGGCCGCGCCCTTCATGCCGGTAAGCAGGAAATGCCGCCGGAATTCGCGTGCGATGAAGCCCGCTTCCGCGCCGACGAAATGCAGCACCTCGATGATGTGCCCGTTGCCGGCCATGGCCCCGCGCGTGGCGAACACCACCGTCAAAACGGTCGCCGACAGCATCAGCGTCAGCACGGCTATGCCGATGGTGACGGTCGTGTGCGCCATGGCGACGAGGCGGTCCACCCAGGTGCGGTGGTCGTCCAGCGTGGCGCTGGCGACTTTCTCGACGAGGGCCTTGCGCATGGCGGCGAAGTCGGGCGGGTTTTGCTCGTCTATGGTGACGACGACGAGGCGGGGCACCGGCAGTTCATCGATGTCCAGCCCCGCGCCCAGCCACGGTTCCAGCAGGCGCGCCGTCGCCGCGCGGTCGACGATGCTGGCGCCGGTGACGCCGGGAAAGCCGCCGGCAAGTTCCTGCGCAGCGGCAAGGGCCGCCTCCATATCGAGGCCATCGACCGGCTTGATCTGGATGGTGGCTTCCCGCGAGATCTGGTTTTCCCAGACCGATGCGGTGTCGCGCACCAGCGTGACGGCGCCGAATGTCAGGCACGACAGGAACGTCATGATGGCGATGACCAGCACCAGCGCGCGGCCGGCGATGTTCTGCGCCGGCACGATGGACGCCATGCGGCGCTGGCGCCGGGGAGCCTGATCGAGGCCGCCTTCGAGGATTTCGTCCTGTCCGGGGTCGTCCGCGAAGGTGTCAGTCATAGACGTCCAGCCTTCCGCCGGCCAGAATCATGCGCCGCGCATCGACCTGCTCCATCAGGCCGAGGTCGTGGGTGGCGATGACGACGGCCGTGCCCAGCCGGTTAAGCTCGATGAACAGGCGCAGCAGGCGACGCGCCAGCGGCGGATCGACATTGCCGGTCGGCTCGTCGGCCAGCAGGATTTCGGGCTGCTCGATCAGGGCGCGGGCAATTGCGGCGCGCTGCTTCTCGCCGCCTGAAAGAACCGGCGGCAGCACATGCATGCGCTCGCCCAGCCCGACCCATTTCAGCAATTCGATGACATCGGTGCGGTAGCTGGCCTCGTCGCGCCCGCGTACGCGCAGCGGTAGCGCCACGTTCTCATAGGTGGTCATGTGGTCGAGCAGGCGGAAATCCTGGAACACGACGCCGATGCGGCGGCGCAGCAAGGGCAGTTCGGTGCGCGAGATGCGGGCGCGGTCCTTGCCGAACATGGTGATCAGCCCGCGCGTCGGCTTCAGCGACATGAACAGCAGGCGCAGAAGCGTCGTCTTGCCGGCGCCCGAGGGGCCGCTCAGGAACTGGAACGAGCGCTCCGGTATGTGCAGGGAAATGTCGCGGAGGATTTCCGGACCCATGCCATAGCGGAGACCGACATTTTCGAAGCGGATCACGTTCGACGACCTGGTTTATTTCGGGTGGCGAACCACCCTGTGTTTTCCAACCGACCATGGGTGCGCATGGTTAACCGAGCGTTAAAATTCATGGGTACTAAGCGTCTCACGAGGGCTGCGGTGGCAAAATCTTAACCATTCCGATTTACGAAAATGAAAGATATGGAAAACAGGGGCGAATAAGAGCCAGCATGGCTGATGCGCGCACGGCACGCCCGGTTTCCGGCGAAATCATGACAGATGCCGCATCGGGAAGGGCATTCGGCCGCGCAGCGCCGGCTATTGCGCCCGATATCATCGATGCGGACTACGAAGTGCTGTCGCACGGCGAGGAGCGCGTGCCGGATGTCCAGCCGGCAGCGCAGCCGCGTATGGTCGATGCGCCGGCCGTGGAAGGCATGGACATGCTGCGCAAGCCCGATGGGGCGCCCGCGCCGGCGCGGGTTTCGCGCGGCGGGCCGATCTTCTGGGTTGCCGGCCTTGGCGCCGCGCTTGCCGCCTTCTGGGTTTCGGGCGGCGACGCGCTGGTGCGCCATGCGCCGCTTTTTGCCGTGCGTGACGCGGCCTATTCCGCGTTCAGCATTTCCGGCGTGAAGTCGCATGTCGATCTTTCCCGGCAAAATCCGTTGCTGTTCATCGACGGCGAGGCTTCCAATGACGGAAACGGAGCTTCCGCCCTGCCGCCGCTGGAAATCAGGGTGACCGGCAATGACGGGCGCATCACGCGCTACACGCTGGGGACAGCCGGGCGTCCGCTGGCTCCGGGTGAAAGATTTGCCTTTTCGAGCCGGCTCGACGTGCCTAAGAACGGGGTCAGGACCGTTTCGGTGGCTTTTGCCGAATAGGCGAAAATTCAAGAGGGGCGCATCATGCCAGTCGTTCGCGGCAAGGACATAGAGGTTCTGTTTTCGGCATCGGCCATTGCCCGCCGCAACCTTGAACTGGCCAAGGAAATCGCCGGCAACGACTATCACGACCTGCTGGTCATCTCGATCCTGAAAGGCTCCTTCATTTTCGCCGCCGACCTCATCCGCGCCATGCACGATGTCGACCTGTCGCCGGAAATGGAATTCATCTTCATCTCCAGCTATGGTGCGGGCACCGCCAGCGGCGAGGTGCGGGTGCTGCGCGATATCGACAACGAGGTCGCCGGGCGCGACATTCTGTTGATCGACGATATTCTCGAATCCGGCAAGACGCTGACCTTCACCCGCGACCTGATGCTGTCGCGCGGCGCGAAAAGCTGTTCGATCGCCGTGCTGCTCGACAAGCGCATGCGTCGCCAGACCGACCTGAACGCCGATTATGTCGGCTTCGACTGCCCCGATCACTTCGTCGTCGGCTACGGCATGGATGCCGGCCATGCCTTCCGCGAACTGCCGTTCGTGGGCATTGTGCGCGGTGAGGCGTAAGCTTCAGGAAAATTCAACTTTTCGCCGCCAAGTATCGGCTCATGGCAAAACTCCTGATCGTTGAGGACGACGCTTCCGTCCGCATCCTTTGCGCCCGCGCGTTCGAACGCGCCGGCCATAGTGTCGATGTGGCCGAGGACGGCGCGCAGGGACTGGCGCGGATCGTCGAGGCGCGGGGCGGCTACAGCCTCGTCGTCTCGGATATACGGATGCCGGAAATGGACGGCATCGAGATGGCAAAGGCCGCGGCGGACGCGTTCCCCAGCCTGAAGATTCTGTTGATGACCGGCTATGCCGACCAGCGCGAACGGGCCGAGGACCTGAACGGCATCATCGTCGATGTCGTCCAGAAACCGTTTACGCTGGCTGAAATCCGCGCGCGCGTCGACCAGGCGCTGGCCTGCTTCGCCTGACGCCTCCTGTGCGGCAGGCGTGGCTGGAAAGGCTCCGGCTTACTTGCCCTTGGCGCGCTCGACGGCCTCGACGATCATCTTCTTGGCGTAGGCTGCATCCCGCCAGCCGCCAAGCTTGACCCATTTGCCGGGTTCGAGATCCTTGTAGTGCTCGAAGAAATGCGCCACCTGGTCGAGCGTGATCTGCGGCAGGTCGGTATAGTTGGCCACCTTCTCGTAGCGCTTGGTGATATGCGAGGAAGGCACGGCGATGACCTTTTCGTCCATGCCGGCATTGTCTTCCATCAACAAAACGCCGATGGGCCGTACATTGATGACGCAGCCCGGCACCAGCGCGCGGGTGTTGCACACCAGCACGTCGATCGGGTCGCCGTCGCCGGACAGCGTATGCGGGACGAAGCCGTAATTGCCGGGATAGCGCATCGGCGTATAGAGGAAGCGGTCGACGACCAGCGTGCCGGCATCCTTGTCCATCTCATATTTGATCGGCTCGCCGCCAACCGCAACTTCGATGATGACGTTGACGTCTTCCGGCGGGTTTGACCCGGTGGCGATGGCTTCAATGCGCATTGAACGGTTCCCTCTTTCGATCCGGGACCGATAGCGGCAAGTGCGGCGACAGGCAATGCGGCGAATGGTTCGCGCGCAAGAATGGTTCACGCATGAACGGAAGGTGTCGCGGCAGACGGGCCGGGGATCATTCCCAGACGAAAGCGACTTTCTTCAGGGCCTTTTGCTCGAAGATCTCGACGCCTTCGGCAACATCGCGTCCGCCGGCGGAAGCGTAGAAGGACAAGGCGTTCTCATTGTCTTCCAGCGCCCATACGACCATGCCCTTCAGGCCGTTATCGGCGAGGCGGGCGCGGGCGGCGGCAAACAGCCGGCTGCCGAGGCCGATGCCCTGATATTCGGGGCGCAGGTAAAGTTCGTAAATCTCGCCCTGCTGGCGCAATTCGCGGGCGCGATTCTTGCCCAGCGTCGTATAGCCGGCGATCTTGCCGCCGATCTCCACCACCAGCACGGTCGCGGCGCGGCGAATGGCGTTGGCCCACCAGTCGGACCCGCGCCGGTTGATCATGGAAGTCAGCGCGCGATGCGGGATGATGCCGGCATAGGCGCCGTGCCAGGCCTGCTGGTGCACATCGGCAATCGCGGCGGCGTCGCGCGGCTCTGCTCTTCTGATGTCGATGGTCAGCGTATTCATGATTTGTTAACCATAGCCCGGCGCCCGCCAATTGCAAGATGCCGGAAGGCGAGGCCTGGTTCTTTCGCGCAGCCGGCGCGGCGGAAACGTCGATGCGGGCAGGTTTTACCTGTGCGGCGACCGGCGGCTAAGCTGCGGAAAAACCGGGGAAAATCCGCCGCACCGGGCCATCCCTAAGTTGGGGTGCGGATTAGCGTTATCTGCAAGCCATTGCATTTGAACGGAAAATATGATTTTATTGAATGGACATTCAATAAATGGAAGAGACATAAGATGAACCCGCACCCGCGCGACGTGGCCATTCCCAACGATTGGGACCGTCGGGGCCTGCCGGGTTGGAGCTATCATTCCGACGCCCTTCTCGACCTCGAAAAGGAGCATGTCTTCCGCAATCACTGGCAGATAGCCGGCCATGTTTCAGACGTGCCGAACGCGGGCGATTACCTGACCATGGATGTGGTCGGCGAACGCGCCCTGATCGTGCGCGGCAAGGA
>DASYCS010000113.1:0-3827 GCA_036500025.1 Mesorhizobium sp.
GTCGGGGCGTCAATTCATAGGAAACGCCGACGCCGCCGCGCGTCGAGAAGCGGTCATAGGCGTCGGGATGCTCATACACCGTCTTCAGGTCGGCGAAGAATTTCGACGCCGGCCCGATGACGCCCGGCTTTTCGAACATGATGCCGGCATTGTAATTGAGCTGGTTCAGGTCGTTGGAACCGATGCCACTGACCGATCCGTCGATGCGCAGCTTCTCGGCATGGCCAAACAGGTTGCGATGCCCCCAATAACCCTCGACGCCCAGCCCTTCCGTATTCGAAACCGTACCGCCAAGGCCGAAATAGCGGAACTTGCGCTCGCTGACCTGCACGCCGATGGGAATGTTTCCGCCGCCGTCGAGCTTGTCCGCCTCCTTGAGCGTGACGCTGCTGAACACCTCCATCCCAAGCAGCCTGTCGCGCGCCTCGTCGATTTCCTCGGGGGAATATTTGCGGCCCTGCTTGAGGCCGGTCATGTAGGCCGTAAAGTCGCGGTCGACGGCCTCGGTGCCCTCGACCGTGGTTTCGCCATAGCCCGCAACAGGCCCGGCTGAAAGCGTCAGCGTTACGTCCAGCGTCGAGGTGGCGTGGTCGGCGACGATCTCGCGGCCGGTCACTTTCGCCAGCGGCCTGCCCTCTTCCTTCAAGGCGCGCACGATCCTCGCCTCGGCCTTCAGAACGGCGCCGGAACTGGCGTCGCCGCCGGTTATCAGCCCGTAATCGGCGCTGGCAAGCCCTGCCGCATCCCCTTCCAGCCTGATATCGCCCAAGGTGAATTTCGGCCCCGGCTGGATCTTAACCACCACCGGAACGGGCTGTGCGCCATCGAATTCCGCATCCGGCGGCAATCCGTCCAGCGGCTTGCCGGCAATGCTGATATCGACGATGCCCTCATAATAGGCATTGGCATAAAGGGCGGCGACCAGCTGCTCGCGGTCGCTTCGCGCCTTTGTAAGCAGGCCGAGCGAGCCGGCCACGGGCCGCTTCTCGTCGCCCTTCAGCGCCGAGGCCGCCTCGATCCTCTTGCGCAAATCCTTGTCGGCGTCCGGCGCATCGATGGTCACGGCATAGCGCAGCGGATCGACGATCTCGGCATCTTCCTTGTCGGCAGCCGAGTTCCACAGCTTGATGCCGAACAATTCGAAGGCGGTGGCGGACCGGCCGGCGGCCAGAAAGGCGGTCGATCCCAGCAGCGCGCAAAACAGGGCGCGCGAACGCGTGCGCCTTCGCGCCCCGCTTTTTCTCGCCTGCCTGTCCTTCGCCTGCATTCGGCCGACCCTAGCGCCAAAACCTAAAATTGAAATGAAAGTCTGAACTGCGCGTAAAGGAGCAACGATCCAAATGTCTGAAAGTGCATGGGCTTGGAATTCACACCCTGTTGCAGCCATGCAAGAAAGCGTGACCTGTCGGGGCAGGAAAGCGTGAGCTATCAGGGATGTCACGGACTTGTGCCCGGCTAAAGAAAAGCAGGCATGCGCATCGATTTGTTCCTCCCGAACCCGTGTTGACAACCGCAACCGAAGCCTGAACATGCATCGGCGGCGACTGGAGAGGTGTCATGGCAATGCGTGCGGTTCGTTGTTTGTGGGTTTTCGCCATTCTCCTTTTCGCCCTTGGCGGCCTGGCGCAGGCTGACGAAGCCAAACGCATCGTCACCACGGAAAATTCCGACTATTTCGGCTTCGATCTCAGCTCGACGCAAAATATTTCGCTCGACCAGTGCAAGACCACCTGCCTTGGCGATGCCGCCTGCCGCGCCTTCACCTATAACAACAAGGCTAGGTGGTGCTTTCTCAAATCCGACTTCAATTCGCTCAAACCCTTCAACGGCGCCACCGCCGGCAAGGTCGTCTCGCTGACCACCGATCCCGATATCGGCGCGCCGCCGGCGCTTTCCTTTTTCCCCGGCTGGATGGCCGAACAGGCGCAGCAATACCGCAACACGCTGACCGGCCCCGGCTATCAAAAACCGACGGACGGGCTAGGCGCACTGGCTGACGCCGCCGCCCAGGCGGCTCTCGCCGGCGATCATCGCAGCGCCATGCAGAAATATGAGGCAGCGGCTTCGGTAATGCCGGACGATGGCCGCGTCTGGCTGGAACTGGCGCGCCAAACCTTGGTGGTACAGCCCGCCGACAGCACCGAGACCTCGAATTTTCAGGCCAACGCCACTTCCGCCGCGTTCAACGCCTACAAGCTGCTGCGCACGACCGCGACCCGCGCGGATGCGCTTTCGGTGCTGGCGCAGGGGCTGGACAAGCGCGATCTCTATCGCCCGGCCCTTCAGGCTTATGAGGCCAGCCTCTCGCTGGTCAACTCGCCCACCATCCTTGCCGCCTATAACGACCTCAAGGCGCGAAAAGGCTTCCGCATCATCGATCATTCGGTCGATGCCGACACCAGCGCGCCGCGCGTCTGCGCGCAATTCTCGGAGGAACTGGTCAAAAGCGGCGTCGATTACGCCCAGTTCGTCACCGTCGATGGCGGCGCGCCCAAGGGCATCGAGGCCAAGGACAAGCAGATTTGCGTCGAAGGCCTGGAACACGGCCACCACTACGATGTCGCCTTCCGCGCCGGCCTGCCCGCCGCGATCGGCGAAGTCATCGCGGCGCCGACCTTATTGTCGATCTATGTGCAGGACCGCGCGCCCTCCGCCCGCTTCACCGGCGATAGCTTCGTGCTGCCGGCCGGTGCGCGGCGCGGCATCCCGCTGGTCAGCGTCAACATGAAGGCGGCGCAGATGAAGCTGTTTCGCATTGGCGACCGCGCCCTTGCCCAGCTTCTGTCCGGCTATCAGTTCCTGCACCAGCTCGACGGCTATGATGTGGATTCGATTGCCGACCAGCTTGGCGCGCCGGTCTGGGAAGGCCAGCTCGAAATTGCCGGCGACCTCAACAAGGAGGTCACCACGTCCTTCCCCGTGGACGAGGCCCTGCCCCAGCGCAAGCCCGGCGTCTATGTGCTGACCGCGCAGCCGGTGGACGACCGCAGCGAAAACTACGATTCCCGCGCCACCCAGTGGTTCGTCGTCTCCGACATCGGGCTCACCACCTATACCGGCGAGGACGGATTGAACGTCTTTGCCCGCTCGCTGGCCACCGCCAAGCCGATTGCCGGCGCGGAACTGACCCTGCTTGCCAAGAACAACGAGATACTCGGCACCGCCAGGACCGACGCCGAGGGCCGCGCCACCTTCAACCCCGGCCTTGTGCGGGGCGAAGGCGGGCAGGTGCCCGCCGTACTGATGGCCAGGCAGGGCGAACAGGACTTCGTGTTCCTCGACATGAGCCGCGCCGGCTTCGACCTCTCCGACCGCGGCGTCGAAGGCCGCGCCGCGCCCGGCGCGCTCGACGTCTATGCCTGGACCGAGCGCGGCATCTACCGCGTCGGCGAGGATGTGCATGTCGCGGCTCTTGCCCGCGACGCCTCCGGCACCGCAGTCGACAAGCTGCCGCTGACCTTCATTTTCTCGCGCCCCGATGGCGTGGAAGACCGCCGCATCGTCAGCGATGGCGTTTCCGCCGGCGGCCACGCGGTGGATTTGCCGCTGCCGGGCAACGCCATGCGCGGCACCTGGTCGGTGTCGATCTACACCGACCCCAAGCAGCCCGCCGTCGCCAGCCAGATGTTCCTGGTCGACGATTTCGTGCCGGACCGCATCGAATTCGACCTGACCTCCGACAAGCAGGAAATCGCGCAGGGCGAAACCGCCAAGATCGGCGTCGATGGCCGCTTCCTCTATGGCGCGCCGGCCGTCGGCCTTGCGCTGGAAGGCGAGCTTACCCTTTCCACCACGCGCGACTGGGACCGCTACAAGGGCTTTTCCTT